>JAKUPZ010000004.1:116860-130225 GCA_022449765.1 Dehalococcoidia bacterium
GAGCCTATAAACCCCCTACTAACCATGTTGCGCACAGCATTCCCTGACTGTCACACCACTATTGATGAGCTAATCGATTCATGCGACAAAGTAGTAGCATGCGTTTCTTTCAATGGAAAGTTCCAAGGTACTTTCAGCGGGCATTCGCCAGGCGAGAACTTGTCATGGTGGAAACGTATAGACATATATAGGCTTTATAACGGAAAGATAGTAGAGCAATGGGGCGATCGTGACGATTACACCACTCTACAAAGAATTGGTGTTGCAGTACCTAAAATCAAAGACGAACGTCCCTTAGCTAGAGAGGCTGGCAGGCTCTAAGCTAGGAAATGGCATAAAGCTTAGAGGGATTTTCCGATAATATTTTATCTACGACAGAGGATTCGATTCGTCCATCAGATTTTAAATGCCTTAATGCTTCTAGTTCACTTGAAGTATCGGAATGGCCATAATCGGACCCAATCACTAAATTATCCCCAGAAACATGTTCCAAGATATAAGGAAGGTCATCATTAGTTTGGCAGGCAACGTACATCCCATTTTCACCTAATATGTCATCTCCTAAATCCCAACCTTCCCGATCGACCCTTCTACGAAGATCATTCAAAATATAGGGAAGCCAATTAGCAGCAACTTCAATGAATCCAAATCGCAAGCCAGGGAATTTTTGAGGTAGGCGCTTAAATAAAATTGAGTTGAATGCGCTAATAACAGGTAACTTATTTCGTGCATAGGCGTCACCTTCAGCAAGGCGAGCAAATGCGGCGTTTCCGCAACCCGCATGTACGGTTACGGGAAGGTCATTATCCAATGCTGCAGCATACAAAGGATCGAAATATTCGTCAGTCAGGCGTCTTTCACCTTCATATCCACGCATAAATACACCAACAGCTCCGTTCTCTTTTGCGTATTTCAATTGCGCAGGTACTTCTTCCATGCTATCCAATGAAGGAACAGTGACCCACCTAAGTCGTCCTTTGCTTTGCCAATATATATCTGCAAGCCAGCGGTTGTAGCTTTTTGAAAGTGCCAATTCAACTTCAGGTCTTTCAGAAACACGTGTTAAATATATAGTCGGGTATAGAACCTGAATATCTACTCCTAATTCATTCATGTGTTCCAAACGAGCATCTACATCACCTAGTGATCTCGTGCTGAAAGTAGTTTGAGAGAAACCAGACAATTGCTCAGATGTAGCTCCAGTAGAAGTAGTACCGAAAGGCCTCTGACGTGCATGACCATCAATAACCCAGAGCGGCCTATCTGGCCTATCTGGGTTTTCAATAGCTTTAGGCTTAAATTCAATATCCTGCGGGTCTAGATATTCCCATGTCTGATCGCTTTCAATAACGTGGCAATCTGAATCAATGATCATCTGCATTTCCTTACCTCGTCGGCAAACATGTATAGGATTGATCTAATATTTACATGTCGCGTAAAAGGATTCAATACTATAGGCAAAGCCCACGGGAAAGGAATAAGTTATGACAAAGCCCAAAATAGCCGTATTTTCAGGACCGAGATCCACGATAGCAAACTCCCCCACCCTAGTAACTAGTGATAAGGGTCGATTAGAGACTGACAGTTATTTACAGCGCCGGTTTGACCACCTAGTCCCTCAGTACTTACATGAACCCGTAACAGTTAGGATCAGAAAATACAGCGCCCATCCACTAGAGCAAGATGCAGAAGAGGTTTATCACGATAATGGAGAAAATTTCTTTGAAGTCCTACTAACTCCTGAAGATGGAGCGTATCTTTTACCTTACGTAGCAAGGCGTGATGACGGATCTGGTACAGGAACGCCTTTTGAGGAAAGTGACTTAAGGAACCCTGATATCAATTACGGTGGAAGGCAAACGTTTTTCCCTGACGCCTCTAAAGTATTCGAAGATATCGATAGGGGTATCAGCGGACGAGACTCTAAAGGAACAGTGGGTGTTTTGAATTCCATTGCTGATTATAAGTTCATACGAGCACTTCCTCCAGCAGGCTATACCAAGAATGGAGAACAGGCGGGCGTTGATTTTTTCCCTTATAGTCCACGACCAATTGGTAAATTTCTCACTAGTGCTTCTTTAGCAAAGGCGACCAATATAGTGCAATCAGCAATAAATTCAGGTGAATTCGATGGCTTCATTTGGTTAGAAGGAAGTCCTCATCTAGAGGAAACTTTGTATTGGTTTAGCTTATTAATTGACACGGCATTACCGTTTGTCGGCGTTTCGTCACAAAGGCCCCATGGAGAGCTTTCTAATGATGGAGACCGGAATATTGTTGATGCTGCAAGATACATCGCCTCTCAGCCATTAACTGGTATGGGAGCCGTGGGTATAGTTGATGAACAAATATTCGCTGCAAGGTCATTCAAAAAAGGAGATGCGAGGCCAGGTGGTTACCGATCTACTGGAGGCCATGGTGGAGTTCTTGGGAGCGCCAACAATGAGGTCAAGATATGGTACAAACCTGTCTATAAGACACTAAGCACGTCGGACTTAAGAATTACAGCAATTGATTCAACTGTCTCGTTTCAAGAATATGGGGACTCTGATAATGAAATATCCCTACAAATCAAAGATGACGATGGATCTTTAATTGGAAACGCAATAGCCTCTGTGCATTTAATAAAATATGGCCACTATATGGCCGAAGAAGATTCAAGTGATCCTGATTTAGAGGTTGATATCATCGCTCGAATCAACCGCGGCATAGATCAGGAGCAGTCCCCAGTCGCTCAGTCTCCCTTATTTCATGGATTCGTCTTAGAAGCTGCGGCGGGTTCTGGCTCTGCATTACCTAGTCAAATGTCCGCTTTAGCCATCGCTACATTTAATGGATTTCCAGTGGTTCGTGTAGGGCGTGGTGACCATGAAGGCCCGTTACCCGCAAACCCACTTGACCTCACAATCGAGGGCAGCAATTTAGACGCTACTAAAGCTCGAGTTCTCTTGAGAGCTGCAATGCTTAAGCTAGGGCGTCTACCAAAAGCTCGTGATCCAAGGAATCCTACCAGCATTGAAAGAGAGGCTACGGTAAAAGCTATAAGTAAATTTCAAGAATTATTTGATACCCATTAGCTTTTGGGCGCTGTATTACCTCGGATTTTATGTGTTTCAGGAACAAATAAGCCCAGGACAACTGCAGATAATATCCCGGCAGTACCAATTGTTCCCAAAGCTAAGGTGAAACCTGAAAATGAAGTGAGTACTGCAAATGCAGCTGGGTTTGTTGCAAACCCAGCTTGAGTCACAGTTCTCCCCACTGCAAAAAATCTTCCTCGAGCGCCTTCGGGGGCTAAATCTGAACCAATAACTTGCCAAGATCCAGTAAGCAAACTGTTAGTAATTTGAAGAACAACAAACCCAATAACAAAGTATTCAAATCCTAAGTTTGCGACAGATGTTATTCCAAGGAACACCATTGCAGTCCCTAATACTCCTAAACCTGGAACGATGGTTGTTTTCCTTCCAAATTTGTCCATCAAATAACCCGCAAGGAAGGTTAGAGGGATTCCAATTCCTGCCATAGCACTACTTAAAATACCTAAAGCAGCAGGTGTAGCGTCATATGCGTACGATGCATATACAAAAACAGTACTTCCAGCTACCACTCCACCCCGAGCAGTCATGCCTAACCACTGCGCCAGAAACATGACTGGAATAGGCTTTCTTACAAGAGTTTTCCAAGAAAAAGACTCTATATTAGCTGATGCCTTTGCACGATTTGGTCGGCCACCAGGTGCAGTTTCTTTAGTTAAGAATCCTGGTATTGTGGCAACTAATGCAAAAACTCCTTGAAATATAAAAGCTGTTTGGAGGCCATAATTTACTGCTAAGACGCCACCAATTATGGGACCAGCTAACGTACCTACATGTTGAACTCCTAATAGGCTTGTTATCATTCTTCCGCGTGATTGATTGGGATTAGTATCTGCAATCATTGTGAGCCTGCTCAGAGTCCACATTTGAGTTCCCCAACCTCCGATAAATCTATATAGAAGAAGCTCTGTAAAAGAACCGGAAATTGCCACTAAAAACGCAGAAACTGCAGTTAAAGCTGGGCCAATAATTAAGATTCGCCTTCGGCCAATTTTGTCCAACATATAACCGACAGGGATACTTGCAAACAAGGCTCCAAGCATATTTGACACAAATACAAGGGAGGCTTGACCAGGACCTACTCCAAAGGATTTTGCAAATTCAGGCACTACTGGTACCGTAGCTCCAAGACCTAAACCAATTGCCACTGCAGGCAGGTGCAATTGGATGAGAATTTGCACTATTGAGTTTTTGTTATTTTTGCTAGGCTGGGTACCCAAAATACCTTCTTAATTCTTAGCTGAAGAACAACTTCGCTTGACTGACTCCACGCACCATAGTAGAACCCTTACAAAAGATCTATGTTTCGCTTTTGAGGAGACCCTAATGCCAGAATTAAGTCCTAAACCTGAAGTTAAAGAGAATCAAGCACAAATAACTAAAATTAGCGCCTATCAAACATTTATCGAAAAAGAAGGTATTCCAAATATTACTGGTTTTGCCATCGATGATTTAAGAGCTATAGAGGTTGAACCTTGGTCGAGGCTTGATTGCAAAGGGGCGTATATTAATCTTGATGGTACTGCAGGAACGAATGACTGCTATATCGCAGAAATTGCCCCTGGAAGCAAAATGGCACCTGAAAAACATTTATATGAGAAAAATATCTATGTTCTAAGCGGGCGCGGTGCCACTTTGGTAGGGGATGACCCTAAGAATCGAACATCTTTTGAGTGGAAAGAGGGAAGTGTTTTCTCGATACCAATCAACGTCTGGCATCAACATCTCAATGGGTCAGGTACTGAACCCGCAAGGTTTTTTGCAGTTACTACTTTGCCTTTGATACTTAATTTCTTCCATAATGAAGATTTCATTTTCAACAATCCTTTTTCATTCTCTGATCGCCTTGGAGACAGTAGGCAATTCCAGGGAGAAGGTCAAATGTTTACTGGAACTTCGGGAAGAGTGAATGTTTGGGAAACTAATTTCATTCCTGATATAGATACTTTCACGACATTTACGTGGAAGGAACGTGGTGCAGGAGGTTCAAGTGTAATGTTTGAGCTTGCGGGAAATACGCAAGCTGCCCATGTCTCCCAATTCCCTGTTGGTACATATAAAAAAGCTCATCGACATGGACCAGGAGCCCATGTCGTGATTATCTCTGGCGAAGGTTATAGTTTACTGTGGCCTCCTGAAGGTAATGTACCCGATGATGTAATTCGCGTTGACTGGAAAAGAGGCGGCTTAATTGTTCCTCCCAACAATTGGTTCCATCAGCATTTCAATGGAGGTGCAGACCCTGCAAGGTATATGGCCTTTCGATGGGGTAGCCAAAAGCACGAATTCGTGTTCGATCCAGGTGAAGCAGATTTAAGTGAGAAGCTTGGTGGGGCTCAAATTGAGTATGAAGATGAGCACGATTGGATTCATGACACATTTGCAGAAACTTTAAGTAAATCAGGAACAAAATCAAAGATGCATGATTTTATTTCACGCCTGAATTCTTAAAATGGGCCTGTGCGAGCAAATTGTAAATAATGGAATACAAAATGTGGCAGATATCGCTCTTCTACGGACTAGCTTGCTAAATGACCTCGCATCAGGTGCAGTATCAACAAGTGATGGAAAGGAAATTGACAGCCTTTGTGTTCATCTTCTAGGCATTATCAATGCTCGTTTGTCCTTTGACCCCGCAATTCATCTAAAAAAACAGGAAACATCTTTCTCTACCGAAAGTAGCAATCTAGTGATCCATGCATTAATTAAGCGGATTAATGATTTCGCCTCTGATTAGGTATATATAAAAACCTCCCTAAAAGAGGTGATGTCTCAATCAGGGAGGTTTTTATATTAACTAGAGATATCTAAAGCAGCACTAAACTCTTAAGTTGATTTATCCTAGCTCTTTAGCGGCTTTTTCAGCATCAGCAGCGCTAAGGATCCTAAATACCTTCTGAGTAGGATCTTCAGCTGCGACGCCTTTAATAGCTTTTCGGCCGTTTTTCATTGTTACGAGCTCAGGGTCTTTGATCTCGACATTTTTCTTTAGTTTCACACTATATGCTGTATATGCCATTGTAACTCCTATAAACTCTGTACCTATTGGTGTACAGACTTCCCAGCCATAATAAGGAGGCATCATGCATAGCATCTATATTCAACTGGGAAGACTATATACCTATAGGTATATATCAAAGTTAGCCTTATTACAACTAATTTATTAGAGAAATAAGGCTAATTCTTCACTTACCACCGTGGAAACTGCTAGCGCTTAAAAGCCCATTTCTGGCGCGACTATATGCGCCATGAAACATATTTTAATTCTTTCGGATTAGCTAGAGAGGCTCAAGCATCCTTCTGCAATTCGATTGAGAGCCTTCCATTGACTCAAATCAATAGGGGCTATTCGCCAGCGATTAGTGCCTCTGTAAATTTCTATGCAAAAACCAGAAAAATCACCATGCAAGCTTGTGATCTTTATGTTTCCTAACTTTGCTGGAAGTTCTTGTATCTGAGAGTCGTTAGTAAACTGTTCAGCCAGCTTTGCAGCATTCTCTGTAGCTTCCCAAGAGACCGATTTTATCTTCCCAAAGATAGGAAATGTTCTATGTTTTCGTGATTTTATTTCGACATTGCCGATTTTTAAGCCAATTTGCTTAGTAGGTATTGCAAAGTAGAACCACCACGCAGGAGGATTATGTTTACCTCTATCCCTTTTAATAATATTTATATATTTGATAATGGATTCGGAATGTACCCAAGTAATGCCCAAGCTTCGGCGATGCCACGGGTTAAATAGTTTTTCTTCAGCAATACCTCGCTCCGCGAGCTCACAGTCAATCCCAATACCCATTAAATTTTTATAGAGATGGTCTCTAGTTGGGTCATATAATTTTTTTAAAAAGCCTTTAAACATGTCCACTCCCCTATCGGTAAAATAATTTCATCCCAAGAAATATTCACCTATTTGCTCATCTTTTAATATATTGTCAGCTGTATCTGTGTGGACAACTCGTCCTCCTGCGAAAATATAGCCCCTATCAGATTTCGATAATGATAGACGTGCATTCTGTTCCACTAGTAAAACAGAGATCCCTTCCTGCCTTAACAAATCAATGTTTGCTAGGATTTCTTGCTGGTACAAAGGCGATAGTGCAGCAGTCGGTTCATCTAGTAATAAAAATTTAGGATCAGAAATCAATGCACGTGATATTGCCAACATCTGCCTTTCTCCGCCTGAAAGAGAAGCAGCAAGATCATTCATCCTTGATTGCAAGTCAGGGAACATCAAACATGCTTTCCTGATTCCTGCAGATAGCTTCTTGGGAGATAGGTTTATACCTCCCATTTGCAAATTCTCACCCACCGAGAGCGAAGGAAACACGTTATCAACTTGCGGTACGTAACCAATTCCGCGTTCGACTAATCTATCAGTGCGCCAACGTGTCACATCAGTGTTGTTGTACAACACCTTCCCTTTTTGGAATGTAGCGAGGCCAAAAATGACTTTCAAAAAAGTTGATTTACCGCATCCATTGGGGCCTATGATTGTCACAAATTCACCAGGGTCCACGTACAAATCAATACCATTCAAAATCTGAACATTACTGTATCCACCCTCAAGCCCGTTAACTTCTAAAACAGGGTTCATAATTTAATTTACACCCGAATCGCCAAGGTAAGCCTCGACAACATTTTTGCTCTTTCTAATTATTTCAGGCTTACCTTCTATTAGAACCGTACCTCTATCCATCACAATTATTCGATCAACATCACGGCGTAATATAAATCCCATATTGTGCTCAATTATTAACATTCCTATACCTTTTTCGGAGGTAAGTGCTCTCAGGTTCTGGAAAATTCTTTCTGCCAGAGGGCCTGCCACACCAGCGACCGGTTCGTCCAGCAATAAAAATTTAGGTGAGCTCATTAGTGCTCTGCCTATATCAACTAATTTACTTTGACCTCCTGATAATTCGCCCGCAAGACTGTGTGCAATATGTGATATCTCTAGCATATCTAGTATCTCATATGCCTCTTCAATTCTGCGCTTTTCGCTAGAGCGTGAACCGGGAAGTAGTAATGACAGCACAGGATTAGGAGCGAATTGATTCCGAGGAGGAACAAGTAAATTTTCAATAACAGTCATTTCCTTCCACAGTCTTGTGTGTTGAAAAGTCCTTGTTAGTCCAATTTTTTGAACTTGATCGGGGCGCATGCCAGTGGCATTTTTACCTAAGACTTCAATGGTTCCTGAAGTCAGTGGTAAAAGCCCTGATATACAGTTAAATGATGTGGTTTTTCCACATCCATTTGGGCCAATCAATCCTACAAATTCCCCTTCTTCGACTTGAAAAGAAATTGTATCCACGGCCCGAAGTCCACCGAAATCTTTAGTTAAATTATTTACACGGAGCGCTGGTGAATTTTTATTCATCTACAACCCCATTCTTCGTTGCTTGCTCATGCCTATTTTTGGTGCGTTTTGGCCGACTTGGAACTTCAGGCAAAAGCCCTTTAGAGGACGAAAGTAAAGCCACAATAATTACTAAACCAACGAGCGCAAGTTTCAAGGAAGGCAATGATAATAGGACGTTACTTCTCGGAAAAACTTCCGCAATGGACTGTGCAGACCAAATTAATCCTCCGACATCCTGAATCAACCATGCAAAAATGCTATCAAGGTAAGCAGTCACATCATGAAATGGAAGACTTGCCCCTCCCCTTGAAACCACCAAAATATTAAAAACAAATTCCACAATAACTATCAAAAATGCACCAATTATCATCCCACGATTATTGCCGCGACCACCCACGATATATGCAGCCCAAATCAGAAAAGTCGTTCGTACAGGGTTCATAAAATCAGGCCATATATTGGTGTTCAACCACGCCCATAAAGCTCCTGCCAATGCAGCAATTGCTGCACCCAATGCTAAGCTCATGGCTTTGTGCGTCAAAATATTGTGTCCATGATGCTGGCTTACAAGCTCATCTTCTCGAATTGACCTTAATATTCTGCCCCATGGAGAGGATAAAATAGTACTTAAAAGCAACCAAACTCCAATAAGACAAGTGATTGAAATAATAGCTAATAAGACCACATATGGAGCTGGCCCATTTAGCCCTAATAGATTTCCAGTTAGCTCCGAAGGAAAGCCATTCCACCAATCGTCGAAAGGATTTGCGTAATTCGAGATACCTATCCCAGTGGTAACAGTACCTGCGCGTAGCAAGGGTTCGGCCTGTAAGGAAATACGCAATGTCTCACCAAGTGCGATTGTAACAATTGCAAAGTAATCCATACGTAACCTAGCAGTAGGATATGCCAAGAACCATCCTGCAGTAGATGCAATTATGATAGCAATTACAGTCGCTAACCATGGGGAAATTCCGTACCCATTAGTTTCTACAGGAGCCGTGAGTAACCCTACAGTAACAGCTCCGATACCAACAAAAAATATAACCCCAAAATTGGTCATCCCAGTAATACCGGTATGTAGATTTAAGGAAAATGCCGCTAATCCAAAAATACCAACAAGCGCCATAATACGTGCCACTTGCAATGTTTTCGTAAGACTACTGACACTGGGAAGAAGCCAAACCACGCAAAGAAGAACCAGTAAGAAAATAAAAAACATAATCCATGAGCCACGATTAGAATCGCGCGAAAATTTGATTCCCCTATGTACCTTAGGTACAGATATTTGTAAGTTCTGGACTATGTAATTTTTAGGTACAAGCAAATACGCTGATAGTGCAACCAAGTAACTTAGCGGCACTTTCCAGGCTAAATATATGAACTGGTTTATCGCAAGGTCCATTTTCCCTTTAGCTATAAACAATCCTTCTGCAAGGACTGAAGCAATCGACGTATTCTCGCTACCGAGGCTGTAATTACTAGTTAAACTGCTTAAGCCATGAGAATTGGGTTTTGATATTTCTCGTGAGCGTTTTTTCCTAATGCGTTCTATATTCCAATTTGAGACTGCATTTCCTATTCCGCTTGGAGCTATGAGGAGCAACCCAATTAGAAATATAAATGGGGTTACTTCGGCAAATCCGCTTGCAGTTGGGCGGTCTAAGGCGTTTCCGGCGCCTATCAATATTGGCTCAGATATAGCACGCAGAGCACCTACGATTAATGCGCCTATTATTACCCCAGGTATCGATCCGATAGAACCAAGAACTATGATTGCAAATGCAGGCAGTAAAAGCATGAGGCCAAGTTCAGGGTTAATAGGTAAAATAGCCGCAAGGAGCGCGCCACCTATTCCGGAAATTCCAGCCGAAATAAAAGCTGTACTGCCATAGACACGTTCAACGTTTATTCCGCTTGAAGCCGCAAGATCCGCATTATCTGCTACTGCGCGCATCTGCCTTCCAAATCGAGTACGGTGCAATAGAATTAATAGCAGTAGTAAGGCTGAGAATATACCTACAACAAGTATGATCTTTGAGTATGCAAAGCCATACATATTCACGCTGCCAACTAGTTCTAAAAGTGGGTTATCCGTATTTTCACCAAGATGGAGCTGCAATCGCTCTGTGGGAACTTCTATTGTTGACGTTGTAAGTCGCCAATCTTTATCAGGAACAAACCGGAAGGATGCCCCACTAAATCGCATAAACAAAAATGCCCGAAGAACCATTGACACGCCGAGGGACGCTATCATCATTACCTGAGAAGTAGCCATTTTGTCGCGAAGTTTTTTATAAACAATCCGATCAAATAGCAGTCCAATAGTTCCAGTAATGAAAAATGCCCCAATACTTGCCCAAATCAATAAGCTCCAGTCAAATATTCCATCCTTCGGAGCAGTAGCCAAAGGGTAAAAAGTATCTGACCACATTAAGGTCAAAGCTACGTAGGAGCCAACAAGCATCATTTCTGCCTGAGCAAAATTAGCAAAGTGTTGAACTTTATAAGTTAGAGTTAATCCAATTGCTACGCTTAAATAAACCGCCGACCAGTAAAGGCCACTTAAGCCAATTGATGACAGGTTAAAATTAATTGTTGCTGATCTACTTAGGCCAGTGAGTACCAAATCTAGAATTACAAATCCTATTAGAACCACCACAATTGGACTTGTAACGATTAAAAGGCTCTTTACTCCAGCTTTAGTGTTGTTGAGGATCAATCTGACGAGAAAAATGCTACCTAAAAACATTTCGAATGATAGTAGTAGCCATCTTAGATCCCCACTGATCAAACCAAATGACACCAGCAATCCTGACTGGTGTATCAATCCTGCATAAGAATCAAAAATAAGAATCAACCCAATTACAAGCTGGCGTAACCATTGCGAACTATAAATCGAGTTTTGCCTTATCTTACTCAAGGGCAACATTAATAAACTTACCCTCCAGTAGGGTTCACTATCCGATTATTTACACTAATTGGTCTGCAGCGGAGCACCGCTGCAGACCAATATTGCCTCATACAAATTGAATATGAGGATTTCTTACTTTGTGGCTAAACCACCATCTACGGTCCAGATTCGTGGACAGGAGAAAGTTGTGCCATCAAATTGGCATACCTCGTAGCCAGTACCAGGAACGTCTCCATTTGCATCAAATGTGTGAGTTCCACTAGCTCCAGCGTAATCAACACCTGTCTTCGCTAAAGCAGCCAAAATATCCCCTCCGGAAATAATCGCGGCTGCAGCTATCTTAATTGCGTCGTATGTCTCACCAGTATAAATCGCTCCATCCGCGCCACCAGCAGCTTTGTAAGCAGCTTCAAAGCTGGATTTTGTATCAGATTTTTCACCTGGTCGAGGCCTTGTAGCGATTAAGCCTCCAACTGCATCAGTATCTGTAAATGCGTCTACAAATGCAGCATCAGCTACACCATCAGCACCAATAACTTTTCCTGTAAACCCTTGTGCCGATAATGCTTCCATGATTGCAGCTCCATCAGTCGCGTAGGACATCAATAGAACCGAGTCACATCCTCCGTCAATCACTGATTGGGCCAGAGTAGAAGCATTGTAGGAACCTTCAGCTGGGTCATACCCAATTGAAGTACATACATCTCCGCTCCAGTTAGAAGCGAAATTATCACCAAGTCCTGAGCCATAATCATTAGTCATGTACAAGACTGCAGGCTTAGCAGCACCAGCGTCCGAAGCAACCGAAACTAATCCAATTGCTTGCTGTGCATCACTAGGAACAACTCGGAAAAGATGTCCTTTGTCATCAGCATTAGTTATTGCTGGTGATGTACTTGCGTACGATACCATCGGCACACCTGCCGGGGCTGCCACAGCAATCGCTCCAAGTGTTGCACCTGAACATGCAGCTCCAGCTATTGCGGATACTCCGCTATCGATCACAGTCTGTGCAGCTGTCGCAGCCTGCGTGGCATTACAGCCTGAATCACCTATTATCAATTCGAAAACGAATTTCCCTGAGTGGGTATCGTTAAGCTCTTCTATTGCGACCTTCCCTGCGTCCTCAAAGCCAGGTGCGTATTGTGCTATAGGCCCAGTGACTGGGCTTAATAGTCCAATTTTCACTGTCTGAGGTGCGGGAGTCGGCGTAGCTGTCGGTCGAGGCATAGGCGTAGGCGTAGGGTCCTCACCGCAAGCAACTGCAAAACTAGCTAGCATCATTGCCGATAATGCGACAATCAATGTTTTTCGTAATTTCATAATTACATTAATTCCTTTCCGTCATATCATAAATTCCTAATTAGCGTAACTACCGACGATTTGAGCCGTTTTCCCCTCCTTCAGATTTAATAAAAACAGTTATTTCGTTACCATGTTTAAGTATAATCTTACTTTCCGTCACACGATATAAGTATTGTAAAGAAATTTTAGGTAATTTAATAATCTCGTATTAATTTTAATGAGGTATTTACCTCTAGAATTTGAGTAAAAATTGGATATTATAAATTGGCTGCAAATAGTACTGATTTGCATATTGGGGGCAATTTCCCCTGGTCCTAGCCTTGCAGCGGTAATTAGCAATACCACCTCATCGGGGCGTTTTTTTGGAGTTACTACAGGAATTGGGCATGGTATTGGAATCACTTTATGGGCATCCATTACTGCAGTGGGTATATCTGAAATGATTGTCAATAATCCGAACCTATTAGCCACTGCTCAGCTCTTAGGTGCTTGCTTGCTTGGCTATATCGGATATCGCACGATTGGTACTAGTATCACTTTTGAGAAAAATTTGGCTTCCACTGCAAACCCTCATTTAGCAAGAGGCCTGAGTGAAGGATTCATGATTGCGCTATTGAATCCTAAAATCGCATTATTTTTCTTAGCGATTTTCAGTCAATTCATCATCCCAGATTCTAACTGGGTTG
>JAKUPZ010000005.1 GCA_022449765.1 Dehalococcoidia bacterium
TTATCCTTGTACAAAACTAGGTCTTCTCCGAGAAGCCTGACAGGCTTCGTAGGTTTTTCATCTAGTTCTGCTGCCGCAGCAATGGGATGCCAGTAACGACGCATGAGTTCACCCATTGGTGTTCCGGCGCCAACCCGAGCTAATTTCTCGTTTTCCTGAATACTAAGCATGATTGCCTCCATGCATATTTCTTAACGAAACAGTATGCTCGTGGTATCAAACGGTCAAGTACCGCAAGCGTATAATTAGGTAGTCTTTTTAAGGAGTTCGCTATGCCTTTAGACCCACAAGCAAAATTTTCACTAGAGCAACGAAAAGCAGCAGGAGTGCCAGGGCAACACGAAGTAAGTCCTGAAGAAGCAAGAAGGATGCAAGAGGCTGCGCCTCGTAAACCAGGCCCAGAAATTGGAAGTACCCAAGATAAAGAAATACCAGGAACCCATGGTCCTATTCCAATACGAATTTATACACCTGAAGGAACTGGTCCTTTTCCTATAACCATGTGGTTTCATGGTGGAGGATGGGTCATTGGAAACATAGAAACTAATGATTCTACGTGCAGGGCATTAGCAAAATCAGCTAGCTCCATCATTATTTCAGTTGACTATAAGTTAGCACCTGAGCACAAATTCCCCATCCCTTTTGATGATTGCTATGAGGCAACGTGCTGGGCTTTCAAAAATGCAGAAAGTTTCAATGGAGACTCTAGTAACTTAGCCGTAGCTGGGGCAAGCGCTGGGGGTAATTTAGCTACCGCTGTATCATTGAAAGCTAGAGATCAAAATGGACCAGTAATTAAACAACAGACCTTAGTTTACCCGGTGACTGACTACGATTTTTCTTACGAATCATATAGTGAGTGCAAGGAAGGTTACGGCCTAGAGTATGCAACCATGGTCTATTTCTGGAATTCTTATCTCTCAACGGAGCAAGACCAAGAAAATCCTTACGCTGTACCAATGAAGGCAGGAAACTTAAGTAATCTCCCGCCTGCGTTTGTACTTACTGTCGAGTTTGACCCTCTCCGAGATGAAGGAGAGGCATATGCCAATGCATTAAAACAATCGAATGTGCCAACAAAACTCACTAGGTACGATGGCATGATCCATGCATTTTTCAATGCAGGTATACCGTTCGATCAAACATGGGATGCAATTGCCGAAGTATGTGAAGAACTCAAGAAGGCATTTGGGACAACTTAGTGAAGGAAAACCCCAAAGGAATTCCTAAATATTGGCCGATCCAAAAAATCCATTACGGATGGGCTATAGTCGTTGCCTCATTTTTGTCTACCTTCGCGGAGGTTCCTGGATTCGGACCAGTACTTGGTGTCTTCATAAAACCGATTCAAGATGAACTAGGATGGTCTAGAGCAACTATCTCAACAGGGTTTCTAATCGGTAGTGTCACTGGTGCCTTGGCCAGTAGCGTAACTGGAAGGTTAATAGATCGTTATGGCCCAAGAGTAATTGTCTCTATTGCAGGGTTAGTAATTGCCATAGCCCTGATAGGACTTTCTCTTATGCAAGAAATTTGGCAATTTTGGGCTTTCTTTGGATTAGCCCGAGGCTCAGCTATTGCGGGTGTAGAAATTGGCACATCTGTAGCTGTCGCACAATGGTTTATACGCCAAAGAGGAAGAGCGCTAGCATTAAAATCTGTAGGCCAAAGATCTGGCCAAGCAGTTATACCTATAGTCATTTTCTTGATAATGGCTTGGTCTGACTGGAGAACCGCTTATCTCGCTCTTTCTGCATTTGCAGTCATATCCATTACTATCCCTGCTTATGCATTACTAAGGTCAAAACCAGAGAAATACGGGCTACAGCCTGATGGAGTGGAACTCCAATCGGCAAAATCGGAAAGTGGCACTCATGAAATTGAAGAGTCATGGACCTTGGCAGAAGCACGGAAAACCAAAGCTTTTTGGATGATCACCATATTCCTAATGTGCACGCCCTTTGTACAAGGTGCAACCAATTTGCATATGGTTGCGAACTTCCAAGACAAAGGCCTTCCTGATATACAAGCCGTTTCTATTGCTTCTATTTTTGCTGCTACTTCAGCCCTATCAATCGTTCCTATAGGCTTTGTACTTGAAAAAGTACATGTACGGATAGGCGCTATTGTACAAGCGGTGCTAGTTCTGATATCGATGCTGCTTTTATTAGTTGCAGATAGCTACCCTACTGCAATTCTATGGGCATTAATTTTTGGCGTAGGCGCTGGCATGCGTAACGTGGTAGAAGTACTACTGGTAGCCAATTATTTTGGCCGAGAGTCATTAGGAACCATCAAAGGATTTACTGCACCTTTTAGGGCAGTCAGCCCAATAGGTCCTGTTTTAGCTGGATTCATCCGTGACAAAACAGGAAGTTATGACCTTGCGTTTATAATTTTCGCGTCCGTGGCAATTTTAATGCTGGTATTAATGCTTGGCGCGAAACAGCCTTCAAAAAAATGAAAATGGACTGAGCCTTTGGCTAAAAGCTCAGTCCATTTCAATTAACTATCGTTTACTGGTTTAACGAAGCGTGGGATTCAGTCCAAGGCTTAGCACCTACCCAGGTACTTAAAACTTTCTCAATGCTTTCAACCATTTCATTCGACTCTCCCTGCTGAAGAGGCATATAACGCGTTGCCCAAGAAACATCTGATAATGCCTGCCATCTCTCCAAAGGTAAATCAATCCGTTCATTAACCTTAGGATCTCGTACAACTCCCATTGGATCAGCACCATCTGCAACTATTTCAGCCTGCTCCTTGAGAACTTTCCTATAGAGAATTATTCCTCTGTCAGATTCTCCAAGTTTCTCTTTTTCTCTTTCTGCATTCGATCCTTGAGTAATCCATGCTACGAAATCTTGGTGGTTAACCAAGTCTGGTATCAATTCACCATTAGGCTCATATAAATTCACATACCAATATGGAATTCTTTCTTGAATAGGAGGCTGCGACCCTTCAGCTGCACGATAAAAAAACCATGTTATGTGCATGGTGTTTTCATCATCCACTGGAACCCGGTATTGTAAATTGCAATTCACAACGCTGCCCACAAACAATATATTGGGGAAAAGCACAGGATGGCCAACCGACCAATCATGGTCTTCTTCGGTAGTACCTTCAACCACGCGGCGCTTAATTAATCCGTAGTCAAAAATATCAAATCCAATTTTATGATGCTTTCGGGGCACAGTAGGAAAAGTGTCAGCTTCAGCAAGACCCAATTTCACGGCCTTGTCCTGTTGCTGGCGCACACCCCAATAACCATGTAACCACTCAAGGTGTACAGGATCCATCGAATTCTCCATACACTGAAGCCAATTCACAGGAAGATTAACTAGCCCTATATCACACCAACCATCTTCCCATGCGAAAGTCTCCCATTTTGGCAACAACGGCGCAGGCTGGGGGCCTAGGTAGGCAAATAATAATCCGCCAAGTTCTTCGACAGGATATCCTGCGATTTTGACTTTTTCTTTGAATCGACCATCAGGCCGCACAGTTTCCTCAAAAGGCTGTTCGATACACTGACCTGTCTCGTCCATCATCCAGCCGTGGTACATACATCGAAGGCCATTGTCTTCAGGTATCCCGTAGGAAAGATCAACGCGCCGGTGAGGGCAAAAGCGTTCAATCAAGCCAATCGTGCCGGATTTATCTTTGTAAAGGACTAAATCTTCACCCAATATCCTGACTGGCTTGGTAGCCTTATCATCAAGTTCTGCAGCAGCAGCAATTGGGTGCCAATAACGGCGCATAAGTTCACCCATAGGCGTCCCTGGCATGATGCTCGTAAGAGCTTTATTTTCTTCTTGCGTCAGCATAGCTGCCTCCTTGTACGTCGCCATTTTAATGCAACTAAACGTTGCATTTCATTATCGGGGCTTACTATATTCTACATATGTTCTTTATAATCAGCCCATGCACTGGTCAGACATTACCATTAGTTCACTCAGATCGCATAGTATTTTTCATGCTACTTATGTTCCTGACGCTATAAATTGGAACATTCTGTCTAAACTTGAAAATGATGCTGATTTTAAAGTTATACCTGCCACCCGAGAAGAAGAGGCGATTGGTATCGCAGCAGGAATATATGCTGGCGGCCAAAAGTCCGCAATGTTCATGCAAAGTAGCGGGTTTGGAAATACCGTTAACGCATTAGCCCAACTTCTTGTTGCTTACAGAATACCGGTACCTCTATTTATAGGAATGCGGGGTGGCCTGGGAGAATTCAATGAGGTTCAAGTTCCTTCTGCTCGGCCAATCCCAGCCATTCTGGAGACGCTGAATATCCAGTACTATGCTCCTCTTAATGAACAAGATGTCGAGCAATATGTTAATGGTGCAATTGAACTAAGCTACGCTAGCAGGATGCCCGTAGCAATTCTCTGGTACTCCCAACTTGTAGGAGCAAAACGTGCTACGTCGTGACGGCTTAAAAATTATTCAAGAGCAAATTACTAATGAACCAGTAATTGCAAATCTTGGCCCCTCCACGTTTGATCTTCATTCATCCGGTGATCGAGATGCGAATCTCTATACCTGGGGAGCAATGGGGCTGGTCTCTTCGATCGGCCTAGGGGTAGCCATATCAGCACCCCAAACTAAGGTAATAGTCACCGATGGAGATGGTTCCCTGCTGATGAATTTAGGTTCACTTGCAACTATTGCTCGGCAGTCTCCCAAAAATCTAATTCACATAGTCTGGGATAATCAAATGTGGTACGAGACGGGAGGACAAGCTACGCATACATCTACAGGTACCAGCTTAGCAGGTATCGCAAAGGCTTCTGGCATAAAAAATGTGCTTGAAGTCTCTACGGCGGAAGAATTCAAGGCTGCTCTTACAATGGCATTAAATAATGAAGGGCCCTGGTTTATACATGCAGCGGTTGAAGAATTGAACGAGAAGCGTAATCGGCCTGAAGTTATGGTCGAGGAAAATTTGCTGCGATTTAGAAGAGTATTCCTAGGTTAAATCTATAAATCACATAATTAATAAAGGGGGGATTTAGGTCCCCCCTTTATTAATTTTACTTGCTTAATGCAGCCCCTACAGTCTCTACAATCAACCTAGTTACAGTATATGGATCCATATTGGCATTCGGTCGCCTATCCTCAATATAGCCTTTCCCGTCAACTTCAACTTGCCAAGGAATACGAACGGAAGCACCTCTGTTTGATAACCCGTACGAAAATTCCCTAAACGAAGCTGTTTCGTGTTGTCCCGTGAGTCGATGCTCAATACCGTAACCGTAATTCTCAATATGCAAATCGTGGCGAGTAGAAAGCGCCTCTGCGGCATCAATATTAGGCTGATACTCTGATCTCATAGCCTTTGTTGAGAAATTAGTGTGTGCCCCTGCCCCATTCCAGTCACCACGTACTGGTTTTGGGTCGAGAGTTGGACTAATGTCATATTCTTCTGCAATTCTGTATAGCAACCAACGAGCTATCCATAAGTGATCTGAAACCTCTAGAGCAGACAGTGGGCCTACTTGGAACTCCCACTGACCTGGCATAACTTCTGCATTGATGCCTGCTATACCTAACCCAGCATCCAGGCAAGCATCTAAATGATCTTCTACAACATCACGTCCAAAGATTTCATTGGAGCCTACTCCGCAGTAATAGCCCCCTTGAGGTTCTGGGTAACCGCCTTTTTCGGGAAACCCTAGCGGACGTACTCCATCCCCATCAAAAAAAGTGTATTCCTGTTCAATTCCAAACAGGAATTCCTGACTCGCGTATTTCTCTTGTGCCGCAGCACATGCAGCACGTGTGTTCGTTGGATGTGGCGACATATCTGTTAGTAATACTTCGCACATCACAAGAACATTGGGTTCACCGCGTATCGGATCAGGGCAGCTAAAAACTGGCCTTAAAACACAGTCAGATGCTTCACCAGGAGCTTGGTTCGTAGAAGATCCATCAAATCCCCAAATAGGCAAATCTGCTCCATCCTGGAGTATTTTTGTCTTCGATCGAATTTTTGCAGTTGGCTGTGTTCCGTCTATCCATATGTATTCGGCACGATAAGTCATTTTTCCCCCTCTTTAAGACGCTGTCTCATTTTACTAATTTTCTATAATTTCAATAGTGTGTATCTTGTCCCCGCTATTTGCAGCTGTTTGCGGGTCTCTTACGCTTATGCTCATCAACACATCAATGCCCTCTATAACTTCCCCGAAAACCGCGTGGCGATTGTCTAGGTGAGGAGTAGGACCGTGTGTAATAAAGAACTGTGAACCATTTGTGTTCGGCCCCGCATTTGCCATCGATAATATACCTGCTTTGTCGTGGCGCAGATCAGGATGGAATTCATCATTGAAGCGATACCCTGGACCTCCCATCCCAGAACCCGTAGGGTCGCCCCCTTGAGCCATAAAATTAGGAATTACCCTGTGGAAAGTGGTTTCATCATAAAACCCTTCCCTCGAAAGAAAGATAAAATTATTGACCGTATTCGGAACCTGAGCTGCAAACAATTTAATGCCAATATCACCTTTTTCAGTTTTAAATACTGCTGTATAGCTTTTGCTTGAATCTATAGCCATTGCTGGCGCACTATCATACTGTTTTGACATCTTAGCTCCGTCGTCTTTATTTTTTTCTAAAGGTGTAGCAGTCGGAGCAATAGTAGGTGTAGGAGTTGCTTCAGCTCCACATCCAGTCAATACTCCAGATATAATCATACAAACCACAGCAAGCTTACAGAGTAGTTTGAATTTCATAAGTGCGTACCTATTCATCTATTTCCTAATGAGGTTAAGTGGTAATGACTCGCTTCACAAGTGAAAAATCACCTATGTGCACAAATCGTAACAAAATCGTAACGAAGTAATAAAGAATAATGCAATTCGGATTACACCTACCAATACATAGAGCCGGCCAAGATAATCGAGGTGATTTCACCAATCATTTATCAAAAAAAGCCGAATGGGCTGAAAGTGTAGGCTTTCAATGCATTTCAGTGCTTGATCATCTGGCCCCATTTCACAAGGTAGGCAGTGCAGAAAGCCCAGTCCTAGATTGTTGGACCATACTCGGGGCATTAGCTGCATTTACTTCAAATACAAAATTGATGCCGCTAGTAAGTAATTCGTCAATCAGGCATCCAAGCATGATCGCAAAATCTTCAGCTAGTTTAGATATGCTCTCTGGTGGCCGAATGCAGCTGGGAATTGGAGCTGGTGGGTACAAACCGGAGTATGCTCAGCATGGATTTCCTTACCCAACAAAGCCTCAAAGATATGAGATTTTAAATGAGTCTATCCAAATAATCAGGCAACTCTGGTCCGGTCCTGACCAATATTTTCAAGGGTCCCATCATCAGCTTTCGGGGGCAACAATCTCTCCAAGGCCAATTACTTCGCCATTAATTCTTGTTGGGGGCAACAGCCTGGAGATAATGGATATTGCAGCCTCTAAAGCAGATGCAGTCAATATGGTCATGCCCAGCCTTGGAATTTTACAAAGGAATAAGCTTTATCTTGATCAAAAATCACATGGCTATCAAAGGCAGCCGTTGCAGCTAACAACATTGGAACGAGTAGTCATCGGGGAGACTGATAGCAAAATACACTCAAAATTAAATAAATTACTTCCCCCAAACACACATCCAGATCGTGGTTTAACCGGATCCATAGAAACTGTCTTAACTAAAATCGCCAATATGGAAAGGCACGGCGTAAGTTTCATCTATATATTCTTTGAAGAGGATGACGAAGAGTCTTACAATTTATTTCAAAGCAGAATTATTACTGAGTTTTAGGTTCTTATGCACCATAAAACGACTTCCCGTTTAATCTGAAAATTCTTGCAAATTGATCGTCAGTCAGCGGGCTAACGGCTTCCAAAAGGGCACTTAATACCGAACCGTAATCACCTATCTTAGGATCTAATGCGCTGTCTCCCCCGTAAACAACTCGTGAATACCCAAAAAGCCTCATTACGGGTTCGACAAATATTTTCAAATGCGCCGAACTCCAATTAGGAAGAGTATCCAGACTAAGAATTCCATTCAATTTCACATAGACATTCTTTGCAGTAGCTAAATTCATCATATACACACCCCACGGTTCTCTTTCGTTTCGAGCGATATATGGTGATCCAATATTCGTGAGCATAATTTTTAATTCGGGAATAAGCATTGCCAGTTCTTGGACCGAAGGGATTTGACGTGGCTCCAAAGACAAATCAAGGCTTAATCCATTTTCAGGTAGCAATTTTAAATTTTTTACGATCTCATCCCTAACAAGCCAATGGTTATCTTGGTGAGACCCAATTGGAAGGAATACTCCTTTAGTTTTCGCGTATTCCTTTAGAGTAGTAATAGATGATTTAAAGGATTTAGACTCTAAATCCACCCACACGGAAGCTGCAGATATATGGAGAGAATCTTCAGCAAATTTCAGTGCATTTTCTGTCGCTTGGAATTCTGGGGTTTCTTGGACCAAGACTAAACCCTCGATATTGAACTCCGACCGCAGTTTTTCAATGTCACTGCTTACTGGTTTGATATAGCTAAAATGTGAGTCAAAAACAGGAGATAAATTCATAAGCGTGCCCATAATACATTATCGCTGCATCCTTCTTAAATTATTTAGAAGTGGACTCAGCATTTCTATATAGATATGGTATCGTCAGAATGCTTCTAGCCTCCAGTTTCTTAGAATTCACACGAAGGAAGGTTGCGATTGAAAATAGCTATTGCTGCAGATCATGCGGGTTTCAATTTAAAAGCTGAAGTTATAAATATTATCCAAAATTTGGGACATCAAGTCGAAGACCTAGGTGCTCATAATTATGACCCTGACGATGACTATCCCGATTTTGCCAAACTGGTAGGCATAGCCGTAATGAACAAGTCTGCTGATCGTGGCATTATCGTCTGCGGTAGTGGAGTTGGGGCAAGTGTAGCTGCAAATAAAATATCCGGTATACGTGCTGCGGTATGCCACGATACCTATTCTGCACATCAAGGCGTCGAACATGATGATATGAACGTTCTTTGCCTGGGTGGCAGGATTATTGGGATTGAACTTGTGCATGAAATTTTGGAATCCTTCGTATCCGCTAAATTTTCTGGCGAGGAACGCCATTTACGTCGCCTAGGTAAAGTTATTGAACTTGAGAAAAATTCGAAGAGCAGCGATTCATAATGACAGTACTTATCCAAAATCTATCTCTGGGACAATCGACATGGATCGACTTTATACAGCGCTCCATGCTCCTATCCGGAGAATTCGAAGATTTAATTGCGAAAGGAGTTACTGGGCTTACTTCGAATCCTACAATATTTCAGAAAGCCATCACTACGAGCTCAGATTATGATTCTGACCTTAAGCACTATTCTCAATTGGAAAAAACACCATTCGAAATTTTTGAAGCACTTACTGTTCAAGATATACAAACTGCTGCAGATATTCTCTTACCCATATATCAAAAATCTAATTACAAAGATGGTTTTGTATCGTTAGAAGTTCGCCCCTCTCTATCACATGACACTGAGGGTACGGTAGCTGAAGCCAATCGATTATGGAGACTCATTGATCGACCTAATGCAATGATCAAGGTTCCAGCTACAAACGAAGGTATAAAAGCGCTAAAAATCTTAATTTCTCAGCAGATCAATATAAACGTAACTCTAATTTTTTCACTCAACGCATACACCAATGTAATGGATTCTTATATCGAAGGCTTACTAGAGTTAAACGCTGCTGGAAAGGATATATCTCGCGTTGCATCAGTAGCTTCTTTCTTTGTGAGCAGGGTAGATACTGCCATCGATTCACAGCTAGCAGAGCAATCCGAACTGCGAGGAAAGGCTGCTATTGCAAATGCAAAAGTTGCTTATCAAAAATTCGAAAAAAAGTTTCTTGAATCGGATTTCCAAAAATTAAGAACTCTAGGTGCGCAATATCAACGCCCTCTTTGGGCCAGTACGAGTACCAAAAATCCCCAATATCCCGACACTCTTTACGTTGATAATTTGGTCGGGCCTTACTCAGTCAATACTATGCCCCCAGAAACTTTGAATGCTGTTCTGGATCACGGAAAATCTGCAATAACAATTTCGGACGGAACTTCCGACGCAGATAAAACCTTACTGGAGTTATCAGAAAGTGGAATAAGTATGGAAAAAGCAACTGATAGGCTTTTAGCCGAAGGTATAACTGCTTTTTCGAAGTCCTTTGATGAAGTTATTCTAAGCATCAAAGAACGCTGCGAAGAATTCGCGGCCGCCAAGTAAATTGAACGACATCCCTGAGGAGGGCCAACATGGAAGTAGGAATGATTGGTCTAGGCCGTATGGGAGCAAATATGGCAATACGCCTAAGCAGAAACAATCACAATGTATATGCATATGACAGAGATCCTGATACGCGTTCCTCGCTGCAATCTAACTCCAAATCCATCACCATCGTTGATTCACTTGAAGATTTGGCCGCATCTCTAAATCCGCCTCGCTTTGTAGTCGTAATGGTTCCATCAGGCAACCCAACAGAAGCCACAATAGCCGCTCTCAGTGATGTATTAGCTGAAGGAGACGTAGTTATAGAGGGGGGGAATTCCAATTACAAGGATTCCATGCGTAGAGGGGCAAGCCTCAAACATCAAGGTATCAAAATGATAGATGCAGGGATTAGCGGAGGTGTCTGGGGCCTAGATCAAGGGTATTGCTTGATGGTTGGCGGTGATACAGAAGCAGTATCGGTAGCCGAACCTATTTTTCGATCGCTTGCACCTACTCATGATTCTGGGTTTGCGCATGTTGGTCAATTAGGTGCGGGTCATTTTACTAAAATGATTCATAATGCAATTGAATATGGCCTTATGCAAGCATACGCTGAAGGGTTTGAATTAATGAGCGCCAAGGATTTATTTGATTTAGACCTTGCTCAAATCGCGGAGGTTTGGCGACACGGCAGTGTCATTCGGTCTTGGCTTCTAGATCTTACTGCGACTGCACTACACGAAGAATCTGACCTAGGATCGATTGAACCTTGGGTCGAAGATTCTGGAGAAGGCCGTTGGGCCATTGAGGAGTCAGTTGATCTCGCTATTCCTGTTCCAGTAATGGCAATGGCGCTTCAAGCACGATTCCGATCACGCGATGAATCCCAATTCGGTTTTAAATTACTTGCAGCCATGCGTAATCAGTTTGGTGGACACTCTATACGTAGAAAAAAGTAAAGGCTTCAAATAGCTTCCCCATAGGCTCACTTGAAAAGCTTTCGACTGCTAAACTGTTGGCATGTGCGGAATTTTTGGATACTTAGGACCTCAAAACGCCTCCCCTATACTTATGGGAGGATTAGAGAGGCTTGCCTATAGAGGCTACGATAGTTCGGGGATAGTAATTGTAGATAATGATAATAACCTTAATGTGCTAAAAGCATCTGGGAAATTAGAAAATTTGCAAAATCTTTCTGCTACTAGTCCAATTGTCGGACAATGTGGAATAGGACACACTCGCTGGGCAACCCACGGAGAACCTACAGATAAAAATGCACACCCGCACCTTAGCCAGAAGAAGAATATCGCAGTTGTCCATAACGGGATCGTCGAAAATTTTAACGAATTAAAGAAATTTCTAATTGCTGCAGGCAGCCATTTCAATTCAGACACAGACACCGAAGTAATCCCTCTCCTTATTGAGGCTAATCTCGAACAAAGCTTTTCATTTGAAGAGGCCGTTCGTACTACTGTGAATCAATTACGAGGTGCGCATGCCATTGCATGTATATCTCAAAGTGAACCAGGGAAAATTGTAGTTGCCCGCAAAGGTAATGCTGGCGGGATCACCATAGGTCATGGAAATGGTGAAAGTTTTGTATCAAGTGATACATCTGCTCTTGTGCCTCTTACCACAAATGTTACCTATATTGAGTCCTCTGAGATGGCAGTTATAACTTCTACTGAATGCAGCATTAGTAGCCTCGATGGCAAAGCAATTGAGACAAAAACACATCAACTAGATATAGATTCATCAGCGATTGCAAAAGGCGGTTTTAAACATTTCATGCTGAAAGAAATAATGGAGCAACCTGAAGCCGCTACAAGCGTTCTCAGGGGACGCTTATCGTTTTCACCCGCCAAGATAGTACTGCCTTCGTTGCCATTTGCAACTAAAGATATTCAAAGTTTTTCTAGGGCAATTTTCCTAGGAATGGGTACTAGCGTTTACGCCGCACAGGTTGGAGCACGGTACCTTGAAAGCTTTGCTCGAATCCCCGCGTCAGTAGAAAACGCTGCTGAATTTCGTTATCGAGACGCAGTGCTTAACGAACAGTCGCTAGTGATTGCGATATCGCAATCGGGTGAAACGGCAGACACGCTAGAAGCCCTTAATGAAGCCAAATCGAAAGGTGCGCGTACTATTGCTATCACCAACGTCGAAGCAAGTGCAATTTCTCGTATCGCGGATGCAACCATTCTTATGCATGCAGGCCCTGAGATTGGAGTTGCTTCTACTAAGACGATGATTAACTCGATGGTTGTGATGTACTTATTGGCAAGCTGTTTCGCGCAAGAGCGAAAGGAAATTTCCATTGATGAATCAGAGGCGCATGTTCAGGAATTATCCCAGTTACCTGCCCTACTGGGAGATGCTATAGAAAACGCGCTTTGTACGGTTAAATCCGTAGCGAAAAAATATGCACAGTCAAAGCGATTTTTATTTATTGGCCGAGGACTGCTAGAGCCTATTGCACGTGAAGGCGCGATGAAACTAAAAGAGATTAGCTACATTCATGCTGAGGGAATGTCGGCAGCAGAAATAAAGCACGGACCCATCGCTCTCGTTGACGAAGAAACTCCTGTTATTGCGATAGCTCTCGACAATCCCCTGTACGAAAAAATGATTGTGAATATGTCTCAGGTACATGCACGCAAGGGCAGTGTGATCGCGATAGCAACTACACTGAAGTCAAGTATATTGAACGAAGCTGATGATGTGCTTTGGGTACCTCAATGCCCAGAATCGCTACAACCAATTATCGCTACAATTCCAGTTCAAATGCTGGCTTATGAAATCGCTGACTATTTAGGAAATGACATAGACCAGCCTAGGAATTTAGCAAAAAGCGTTACAGTCGAATAAATTATTCGGAGTGCTAACTATGCGATACCAAGTTCAGGACATCGACGGAAAGTTATTAGATTAAAATTAAGCGCGCTTCCGGAACATTCGGCGGCGGTCAAGATTTCCGGGCCGGAAATGAAGCAAATATATAAGTAGATTTTTCGTTTACAAATTTGAATTTAATGTGGAAAATTAATTCAAGTAATCCCACTAATCAAAAAGCTATGAGGCGAATAATGAAATTTAATTTAAATTTAAAAGATACTCATTTGGAAATTATAGACCAGCTAAAGGAAAAGCATTCGATTTCTTCAAGCGAAGAAATCGTAAAAAGGTATGTCAAATCTGCTCTTGAATTACAAAAGGATGATTTTATTTTTGATTCAAGAAGAGAAATTTGCATAGGGGGATGTTTTGCTTCTGAACCACAATTTGAAATTGATATGGATGACGATGACTTTGATAAATTAAGAAAAGTTTTCGAAAATTATCGTACTACTGAAAATTCAAGCGGTTTTTCTGAATACGCAACTGAAGCAGAAGAAGTTAGCAAAACAATACGATGCATTATCAATTTTGCTGAGAAGGAACCTGATTCAATTACAATTTAAGAATAGGGAAGCATGGCTAAATTATTCATTCATATTACTAGTGGGCCTGAATTACCAAATAAAGTTTCGTTAGGATTATTAGTTGCAGCCGCATCTGACAAAGAAAAACATGATGTAAAGGTTTTCTTTGCAGCTGATGGCGTGCATCTTTTAAATTGCAAGGAAAAAGGCCAAATAGTCGGTCTGGGAACAGGTGACATCAAGGATCACCTTGATGAGCTAAAGAACTCTCAGACAAAAATTTACGTTTCCAGGCTCTCTGCAAATGGACGCGGTTATGACGAAAGCTTACTTGAAGGCTACAACGCTGAGTTTGCCACGCCCGAGATGCTTGTGAATTTTTCTTTAGACGCAGATTCAGTACTCTGCTATTAATAGCTAATTTGCCTAATTCCTCTGTCGAGATCTCTTTTGAGAAGACCTTGAAGTCGCTGATGGAATTGAATCAACCTCGCTATTACCGCCTTTAGCATCCAAAAATGGAGCTCGCCTCCACCATATAAATGCCATAACTGCGGCACTAACAAGAACAACAGACACTATTTGAGCAGTCGGGATAGCACCAATTTTCCAATTGTTCAGGCGTAAGAATTCCAAAAGGAACCGTTCTGATGGGTACCAAATTAAATACAGGATAAACAAGTCTCCTTGTTTAAGCTTCTTACCAAATCGTATCCCAATCCAAACTAGGATGATTACGCCTAATAAGCTCAGAAGGGATTCGTACAGAAATAGCGGATGAAAATGAGTTTCTTCCAAGTACTGACCTGGCCTATATGCTGCATCAATAGGAATAGCCCACGGCAAATCCGTTGGACCACCAAAAAGCTCTTGGTTGAAGAAATTACCCCAGCGGCCAACCGCCTGTCCTAACAGGAATGAAGGTGCGCCTATATCAAGCCAGCGCAAAGTCTGTATTGGCTTTGATCCCGATTGCTTTGCTCGTCGGTTCACCCACCATACATACGCAACTAAAGCAATAATTGCTCCTATCAGAGCGCCAAAAATACCTATTCCTCCAGAACGAAAGGCGAAGATTCGAGAAACGTCTTGCCCGTAATAATTCCAATAATCAATTACGTGGTACGTACGTGCGCCAATCAAGGCAAATATCGCTCCCAAAATTGCAATATTTGTCACGTGCGTTGGGTCTTCACCGAATCTTTTTGCTAGCCTTTGTGCCAAAACCATGCCTAAGAGAAGTCCCGATAAAATCAGGAGCGAATAAAATCGTATCTCGAGTCCAAAGAGGATTACTCCTCTAAAAGTAATATCAAATTCCATAAAGCCTCATGAGCAAAATTTATTGGTAAATTTTAAACCAGATTCAGTCTGATAGGTAGAAGTATAAAAGAGTGGTCAAATGACCACTCTTTTAAGTAGGAAAACTTAAGCCGCTTTACCCAATCTGTACATCCTCGTACCGCATTGAGGGCATTTCCCTTCAGTGGCGGGGCGACCATTTTTCATATATACGGTCGTAGCCTCTGCAATATCACGTTCACTACGGCATTTCATGCAATAGCCTTTCATAGACACCCCCCTATAGATTTGTCTCCCGGTACGATGGGCCATATTAGATACCTAAATGGTTCAGGTCAAGCGAAAAATTTAAATGGATTTTTTGACAGGAGTAATAGGACTACCTATAGTCGTAGTATCCCAAACGCGAGGTAAAAAGTGGGCGTATTATCTTCAAAGCAGATTCGTAATTTGACTGAAGGGCCACAAACTCTTCTTTCAGATTACGTAAATTTAGATGAGCAGATCCAGCCGAACGGCGTAGATCTGACTCTAGGCTCAATCGCCAAACCAATCACGTCTGGAAGGATAGGTATCGACAACAACCAGAGGGTTTTATCCGAGCTTCAAGAGTTGAATTTCGATGAATCAGGCTATTTAAATCTACCCCAAGGTGTTTACATTGCTCGATTAAATGAAACAGTCGCGCTTCCAGAAAATCTGATGGCGATTGCTAAGCCCAGGTCCAGCCTTCTTAGAAATGGTGTCGCAGTCAATAATGCGGTTTGGGATGCTGGATACATAGGCAAATCTCAAGTTCAAATCGTGGTTCACCACCCAGAGGGGTTCGTGGTTGCCCAAAACGCACGAATAATACAAATGGTTTTCATGACTTTAGATGAAAGTGCTGAGTTCCTGTATTCGGGCCAGTATCAAGGAGAGGCAACCTCCGAATCCAAAGAGAATAGTAAATGAACTCAAATAAGCCTGCTGACGTAGTTGTAATTGGAGGAGGAGTAATAGGTTGCTCGATTGCCTATTTCCTTGCCTCAAAATATAAGCAAGAAGTAGTAATCATAGAACGCGATGCGGTAGCAAGCGGAGCTTCAGGAGGAGCCGCAGGGGAACTAGGTGCTGTAGGCCGGCATCGGTACCCTGCAAATTTCACAAAATTTCTTCTTGATGGCATAAAAATGCATGATGACTATGCAGATCAATTAATCAGTGAATCCGGAATTGATTATCTACTCTCAGATATACCAATGATACGACCGGCTTTTAATGAAAAAGAAGCATCAGAACTTCAAGAACAAGTTGTTTGGCAGCGCGAACTCGGATTAAGCGTTGATTGGCTAGATTACGAGCAAGTTCATAGCCTATCAAGTTGGCTCTCTCCAGAGGCAATTGGGGCAGCCTACACCGTGGAACGACAGCTCGAGGCTTACCCATTTGCCATAGCGATTGCGCAAGCGAGCGAAAAAAATGGAGTCAGTATAAGAAACGCCGAAGTCAAAGAAATTTTATATGAAAATAATCGCGCTAACGGAGTGAAGCTATCTAATGGGGATGAAATTTCTTGTGGAACAGTAGTGATTGCCAACGGTCCTTGGTCGCAATTTTCCAAGGAATGGCATGATTTAGAAATTCCTGTAATCCCACTGAGAGGGCAAATTGTGCATTCCGCAGCACCTGAAGGCATGAACATGCCTGTTCATGCAATATTCCATGAAACAGGATATGTGCTTCCAAAGCCTAGTGGCGATCTACTTATCGGAACAACTCAGGAGCGTGCAGGATTTGACCCCCACCCTACACTGGAAGCACAAAACAGTATTATGGAAGCCGTGATTCGGCTTGCTCCCGCCGTCATTGATGCACCGATCAAGGATTTAACAGCCTGCCTAAGGCCGTACTGTGAAGACGAGCTTCCCATAATCGGTGCAATTCCTAATAAGGATTCTTTGTTTATAGCTACAGGGCATGGGTACAAGGGAGTTACTTTAGCCTTAGTAACGGGGAGTAACGTCGCAGAATTAATAATTGAAGGATCATCCACTGTAAATTTGGCTGAATTCAGCCCTAGCAGGTTCCAGGGAGAAGCTTAATTTGCAAATTGATGATCTGATTTCTTGCACCGCTACCGAAATTGCTGCATTAATTCGCACAAAACAAGTTTCGCCTGTAGAGGTTACATCCTTCTATCTAAACAGAATTGAAGCTCTTAACCCTGAAATAAATGCCTTTATCACCCAGGTACCTGAAAATGCCATGACGCAAGCTCATCGGGCAGAATCAGCCATTATTTCAGGTGACCCCATTGGACCCCTGCATGGAGTTCCTATCGGGATAAAGGACCTTAATCCTACCAAGGATATCCTTACGACATATGGTTCAATCTTATTTGGGGAAAATATCCCAACATCTGACGATATTGTCGTGGAACGCATAAAAAGTAGCGGTGCGATTATTGTTGGTAAAACTAATACACCAGATTTTGGTTGGAAGGGCACCACCGAAAGCACCTTTTCAGGAGCAACAAGAAACCCTTGGGACACAAGCCGAACATCAGGTGGGTCTAGCGGAGGTTCTGCTGCTGCAGTGGCTGCTCGGATGGTTCCTATATCTAACGGGGGCGATGCAGGAGGATCTATTCGAATACCTGCCAGCTTCTGTGGGATATATGGGATTAAACCAAGCTTCGGGAGAGTACCTTACAATTATCAACCGCAAGGTAGCTGGTCGCCTTTAAGCCAAAATGGCCCTATGACCCTAAGCGTTCATGATGCAGCGGTGATGCTGAATGCCATTTCTGGACCAGATGGACGCGACCCCAGGTCCATCAATACTTTCCCTCCAGATTTTACTGCTTCAACTGAAAATATAGACATAAAAAACTTGAAAATTGCATGGGCCCCCAATATGGACGCTCAACCCGTCGACCCCCAAGTGCAAAAAATTTGCGGGGCCGCCATGAAATTGCTTGCTGGCCTAGGTGCAGATGTCGATGAAATCACACCAAGAATCAACACAAATGATGCAATTTGGGCATTCGCAACATTAATGCTTACCGATTTATCGGTGCGACTTGGGCCTATCATTGAATCTGGTCAAGGAGATTTCTTGCCTTCACCTTTGTCGAAATGGATAACTGAAGCGATAAGCTGGCCAGGAGCAAAATATTCTAGTTCGCTACATGAACTTGAATGGCATAAATCTTTATTCGACGATATTTTTTCAGACTACGACCTAATTGCAATGCCAACTATGGCAGTACCTGCATTTCCTATTGAAAAAAATCCAGACAGTATTGATGGTATTACGGTAGACCCTAATTGGGGGTTCACTCCATTTTGTATTCACGCAAATCTAACAGGGCGCCCTGCTGCAAATATTCCTTGCGGGTATACAGTGGAGGGCCTGCCTGTTGGCTTGATGTTAATGGGGCATATAAACGACGAAATTACAGTATTAAAAGCCTCTGCAGCTTTTGAATTAGCGCAACCATGGAAGGATTCAATCCCTTCAATTATCAGTCAATAGACTGATTGAATTAACCTTACTTTACGCAAATATTAATCTTTATATATTTTCCCTTTTTCTACAGTAGACCCCGTCACAAGATAAACTACTTGCTCTGCAATATTAGTTGCCCTATCTGCGATTCTCTCAAGGTCATGCGCTGCCCATAGTAGGTATGTGCCTCGCTGTATTGCCTTGGGCTCCTGGATCATGAGCATAAGCAATTCCCTGTAGACCTGGTCGTATAAAGCATCAACCTCGTCATCTGAGTTCAAAACCTCATAGGCCATATCGGTACTGCGCTTAACCAATGCATCTAACGACTTTCTCAGCATGGCTGATGACTTTTCAGCCATCCTTGGAATATCTACGAGCTTTTTCAATGGAGGCTCGTCATTCATCATTAGGCTTATCTTTGCAATACCTTCGGCATAGTCACCAATACGCTCCAATTCCATTGATATGTGAAGCGTAGTAATTAAAGTGCGTAAATCAGAGGCGACAGGCTGCTGAATTGCAATCATGTCAACAACAGTTTCTTCAAGGGCATTGCGTCTATTATCGATAATGTTATCTTCTTCGATCACCAGCTTTGAAGCTTCCAAGTCACGGTCTTTCAAAGCATCCACAGCTTTAACTATGGCTTTCTCTACCATGCTACCAAGGCCGACCAAATTCTCTTCTAATACTTGAAGGTCATGATCAAACCCTCCTCTAGCGGAACTTTTATTACCAAGCGGATTATTTACCATTTCTACCCAAACCTCCCAGTAATGTAGCCTTCTGTGCGTTCTTCCTTCGGATTTGTAAAGATTTCGTGCGTGGATCCAACTTCAACCAAATATCCTGATCTGTCCTCTCCCATTGTCATAAAAGCGGTCCAATCTGAGGATCTTGCAGCCTGCTGCATGTTATGAGTAACAACGATTATTGTATATTCGTGCGATAGTTCTCTCATCAATTCTTCTATTGCCAGAGTAGATATTGGATCAAGTGCAGAGGCAGGTTCGTCCATAAGAATAATGTCAGGTTCCACTGCTACAGCGCGTGCAATACAGAGGCGCTGTTGCTGGCCTCCCGAGAGCGCCAATCCACTACTTTTCAACCTATCTTTCACTTCGTCCCATAGTGCCGCTCGCTTCAGTGATCTTTCAACTGCTTCATCTAAGTCCCCAGTAAAACCGTTTATTCTTAGGCCAAAAGCAACGTTATCGTAAATCGATTTGGGAAATGGATTAGGCTTCTGAAAGACCATGCCTATTCTTAATCGAATTTCAGCAGGGTCGACACCAGGTGCGTAAATATTTTCGCCATTAAAAAGAATTTCTCCTTCAATGCGAGTTCCAGGAACAAGATCGTTCATACGATTGATGCAACGCAAAAGCGTGCTTTTGCCAGACCCTGAAGGTCCAATCAATGCAGTCACTGCATTCCTATGTACGTCAAGATTGATATCCCGTAACGCACGAAACGCGCCGTAATACATGTCTAAGTTCGAAATAGCGAGAGTTATATCGCTATTTTTTTCTTCTACTGTCGTCATTCTTCCGACCTTTTCTGTGTTTTGTTTCGCACGTATATTGCGACTGCGTTCATCGTTAATAATATAACCAAGAGAATAATAATCCCTGCAGCAGCAAGGCCCCTAAAGCCGGGCCGTGGATCAGCAACCCAATTGAAAATTTGTATAGGCATAACTGTAAATTGATCTAGTGGAGAGCTCGGTGTAAATGTTATATAGACCAAAGCGCTAATTGCGACCATCGGCGCAGCTTCTCCAATCGCTCTGGACATCGCAAGAATTGTACCCGTCATTATCCCTGGGGTAGCGTGGGGTACTACAATTTCCTTTACTGTTTGGAATTTCGTAGCACCAAGGCCATATGATGCTTCCCTATAAGTTTGAGGGACAGCCTTTATTGCTTCCCTTGAGGCAATAATAACGATTGGCATAACTAGCAATGACATCGTTAATGCACCAGCGACAATGATACGTCCCATCTGCAATATTTCCACGAACAAAGCAAGCCCCAACAAGCCGTAGACAATCGATGGAACGCCCGCCAAATTAGAGATATTGATTTCAATTATCCTCGTGAACCAATTTTTGGGAGCATATTCTTCCAGGTATATTGCTGCCCCTACCCCTACAGGAACAGTAAAAATGAAAGTTAGACCCATTATCCAAATAGAGCCAAATATTGCAGAGCGCATGCCCGCAATTTCAGGGAAGCGAGATGGGTAATCAGTTAAGAAATGCCAGCTTACCCATGGTAATCCTTGCAATAAAACTTGGATGAGCAATACAAGCAGGCCCGCAAGGCCTACAGCAATTGAAAGTACGAACCCAGTGTAAGCTAGTGCGCCAATACGCTTTCTTAGTACTAATCTCGGATTAAGCTTAGAGGTTATATTTGAGGATTCAGCTCGCATTAATATTCCTCTCTGAATCTTCGAACCAAGAAATGACCGGCGACATTCATTCCTAAAGTCATAAAGAAGAGCAGCAAGCCAACCGCAAATATTGTGTTGTACTCCAAAGAGCCATGCGGGGCCTCACCCAGCGCAAGTTGGACAATATATGCAGTCATTGCCTGAATGCTTTCTAACGGATTAAAAGTAAATCTAGGCGTAGCCCCTGCAGCAATAGTAACGAGCATGGTTTCACCTATAGCACGAGAAAAGCCGAGTATAAATGAAGCAACAATACCCGAAAAAGCTGCAGGAACAACCACTTTTCTCGCAACTTCCAATCTCGTAGCTCCTAATGCATAGGCCGCATACCTTAGAGACCTTGGAACCGCCATCATTGCGTCCTCACTAAGCGAAGAAACCATAGGAATTATCATTAACCCCATCACTAATCCAGCACTTAATGCATTAAAAACCAATAAATCTTCTTGGAATATTTTTAGTGGGATTTTTTGTAATTGCGGAGTTACAAAAGTCAGGGCGAAGTAGCCATAAACTACTGTAGGAATACCCGCTAAGACTTCAAGTACTGGTTTAATAGTTTTTCGTACTTTGTCATGTGCGTATTCAGCTAAAAATATTGCTATTGCCAATCCAATAGGAATAGCTACTGCAGCAGCAATAGTAGCTACAAGTATTGTGCCTCCTACCAGAGGGAGGACGCCATAATGCCTGTTGCCTTCTGCATCTTTCAGTATTGGGGACCAGTTAGTTCCGAAAAGAAAATCCCAAATAGGTACTTCCCTAAAGAAACCGAATGCCTGAGAAAGCAGGCTAATTACAATTCCAAATGTAGTCACAATCGAAAGGACTGCACAAGCTGCGAATAGCCAATACGCAAGGCTCCCTACAAAAGAGCCTTTTCGCCTATTTTGCGTTAACTTCAAATTTGTTCACGCATTCCAATCTGAGCAATTCATAATACTTCTATACGGGATTGTAGTGTCCAACAGAAGTCATTGCTCGTCTAGTACCTGGAGGCTAAATTTTTCATTACTACATTAACTTCACTACACATATAAGATCTGGCTTGCTAGCAAGGATCCACAAGCCTCTCCTCAAGAAAATTTTATAAACCTGCCTTTATCTTGTTCTCGGCATAAACATTCTGATCGGAAGCGACGTAGCCTACCTCGTTAGTCAATTTAGCCCCTTCATCCAAGTAAAACTCCACAAATTTCTTCATTTCTGGTCGAGCCATGCTTGCCTTGTTGACATATATGTAAAGCGGTCGTGAAAGAGGGGAATATGAACCATCTTCAATCGATTCGGGTGCTACTTCTACGCAACCTTTCCCGTTGTCTATAGCCAATGCCTTTAGGTTTGCAGCATTGGGCTGGTAATAAGCATACCCGAAGTAACCAAGGCCGCCTTTGTCTCCTGAAACGCCCTGCACAAGAACATTGTCATCTGCAGATGCAGTATAGTCAGCCCGAGACATTTGAGCCTCGCCGTTAACTTCTTCTGTGAAGTAATCAAATGTGCCAGAGTCCGTGTCTGGCCCGTAAAGCCGAAGCTTCTGGTCTGGAAATCCAGCACGAACGTCTTTCCAATTGTTAATGGTGGAGCCAGGTTTCCATATAGCATTCAGTTCTGTGATTGTTAGGCAATCAACGAAAGAATTGTTCTTATTAACAATAACTGTAAGCCCGTCAGTACCGAGGCGCATTTCTATATACTCAACATTATTTGCTTTAGCCTCTGCAGCTTCTTTGTCTTTAATTGGTCGCGAAGCATCTGAAATATCGGTCTCACCTACGGTGAATCGCTTAAATCCACCACCAGTACCAGAAACACCGACATTGACCTGCACACCTGGTTGTACCTTGCGGAACTCTTCAGCAACTGCCTGGCTCACAGGAAATACGGTCGAAGATCCATCAATTTCAATAGTACCGCTAAGTTGAATTTCATTTCCGGTGTTACCAGTTACAGGCGCTGTGGTAGTGCCATCAGAACCGCAAGCCACTAAAGCTATTGTTATTGCGGTAACAGTTAAAAGCATGCCACCTGAGGCGCAAAATCGAGCAAAAGTCATTGAGTCTCCTATTTTAAATTTGAGCATCATTCAATAAGGATGATATGCAAAAACGTGAAATTTTAGAAATAAATTAAGTTGGTTGCAAAAAATATTGACCATTTATTTCAATGTTAAAATTGTACCGGATAATCAATTTAATTTAGAATAAAAAACACACTCATTTTTCAAAAAGTTTTTGTTCATTCGACCGACACAACTGCTTTATAAATCGGGAAAGTTAATGAATTCAATAATAGAAGCAAAAGGTGTAACCAAGGTATATCAAACTGGTGACATCCAAGTTAATGCGTTAAATCATGTAGACCTTAGTATAGGAAAAGGTCAAATGGTTGCGGTGATGGGGCCATCAGGTTCAGGTAAAACCACGCTACTTAACATTTTTTCAGGTATCGACGATTTGACTGAAGGCGAAGTCATCATTGACGGACAACCTATACACTCCATGTCTGACAAAGAAAAAACTCGGTACCGAGCTGAAAATATGGGTTTCGTATTTCAGGCATATAATCTCCTTCCCGTTTTAACTGGCGCAGAAAATGTTGAGCTTCCACTTCTGCTTGCCGGTAAAAAGCCCTCAGTCGCAAGAAAACGAGCCCTGGAGGTTCTTGATTTAGTTGAGCTCTCCGATCAGGCCAATAAGCGTCCTTCCCAAATGTCAGGTGGTCAGCAGCAACGAATCACAGTTGCACGAGCATTAGTGAATAATCCTGCAATTGTATGGGCTGACGAACCAACGGGGGCGCTTGATAGCGAAACAGGAGGGCTTATTATCGATTTGCTTTGCCGACTTAATGAGCAAACACAACAGACTTTCGTACTGGTAACACACGATGCAGTAGTAGGATCGAGAGCCCAGAGAATGATATTGATGCGAGATGGTCAAATTGAATCCGATGAAACCAAATAACCACAAGGGCCATCAATAACCATTCATGGAAACTTTATTTACTATCCCCATACCTACTTTGACTTATTCATTAAGCGGGGTTTTTTTCCTAGCAATGCTTGCAACAGGAGCCTTGGCTCTCAGAAGGCCTGTTGTATTCAAAATGGCTATCCGAAATATACCCCGACGTAAAGCGCAAACCTCGCTAATTGTATTGGGACTGATGCTCGCGACTTTGCTTTTTTCCGCATCATTTGCAACAGGCGATACTTTAGCCCATTCAATAAGAGTACTAACTCTTGAATATATAGGGCCAGTAGATGAAATCATTACGTCTACAAACCGAGAGGAATCCGGAGAAGCTTCTTACATAGACGACAGTATTTTCCAGAAGATTCAGGATGCTTCTGCCGATGCCAAAATTGATGGACTAACACCACTTATATATTTGACTGCGCCTGTTGTTTCGGAAAGAACGCAGCGCAATGAATCAAGAATGGTTATACAAGGGTTTGATCCCGCAACACTTACCAATTTCGATAAATATTTTGACTCGCAAGATCAAGAATTGCTCATCGAGGATTTACGAGATGACGAAGTCTATATAAGCAAAGATGCTGCAAGTAATTTAAAAGTAAATTCAAGTGATTCGCTCTCAATTTACTTCTCAGAAGTACCAACTACTGTAACAATTAAAGGCATCTACGAAGATGGAAGCAACGCCACAGAGAGCACCTCAACTACCATTTTTCAGTTAAATTCACTTCAGGGAATCTTAAATAAACCTGGGCAGATTAATGCAATATTTGTTTCTAATGACGGAGGATTGATTCCTGAAGACGGAACAACCTCAAATGTCGTCCAGGCATTAAATCCTATTGCGGAAAAAGACGGCTTGGCAATTGACGAAATTAAGAAAGATTCACTGAAAATTGCAGATGAGGCAGGAAGCGGCTTTGCCAGTATTTTCTTGTTATTTGGATCATTCTCAATTATCGCGGGGATATTATTAATTTCTCTAATTTTTGTGATGTTAGCTGCCGAGCGCAAACGTGAATTAGGTATAGCCAGGGCTATTGGCGCCCAGCGTGATCACATTATTAAATTGTTTACCTTTGAAGGCGCTGTCTATTCACTTGCGGCAGCAGCCATAGGGAGTGCACTTGGTATCATCGTAGGGCTTGTAATGGTACGCATTCTTGGCTTCGCGTTAAATGCGCAAGATCAATTCGAATTTGACCTTTACTTTTCTTTCAGCTGGCAAACTGTCATTCTTTCCTACACTCTTGGAATGGTTGTTACCTATTTAGTTGTAATTGTTTCAGCTACTAGGGTAAGTGCATTAAATATAGTACGAGCTGTTCGCGACATTCCTGAGCCGAAAAATGAATCAAGCAACTTACGAGGAAAATGGAAATATTTTATCGAAGCGTTCCCTCAAATCGTCAAGTCTCTTATTCGGTTAAGGTTACTCACCTCGTTGAGATTATTATTCAATAGTTTTAAATTACTATTACTGCTGTTATTTTCACTGTTTCTAACCGGGTATTTAGCAATTCCCCTTGGCCTTTTATTAACTATTACTACCGGGATAGGCCAAGAGCAGCTTTCAGGATTCCTCATCGGGTTATCACTAATAATTATAGGCGTGCCCTTAGTTTTGAAGCACGCCCTCCGCCTGAATGAGCGAGTGGCATACACTGGCGCAGGTCTTCTATTGGTGGTTTTATGGATCGTCCCATGGGACTGGGAATCTTTTGGGTTACCAAATTTCGACGGGGGCATAGAGTTATTTATTCTGTCTGGAGTAATGCTAGTGATTGGTGCAGTCTGGGCGGTTATTTACAACACGCAAGTACTCGTATATGCATCATCAATCATTGCAAGAGGAAGTTCGCTTTCGCCAATTGCTAAAACTGCTACTGCCTACCCTGCAGCTAATCGATTACGAACGGGCATGACCATAGCAATGTTTTCCCTGGTAATTTTTACGCTAATCGTCGTCGGATTCATCAGTTCTGGATTTAGTTCAGCATTTGAAGATACCCGAAAAGTCAGCGGAGGCTTCGATATCACTGCAAGTACAAGCTTTGTGAATCCAATCAATGATATTAACGCCGCAATCGACCAGTCCTCATCCCTAAATGCCGATGATTTCACGGTTATAGGTGCAACGGGTGGATTTCCTATTAAAGTTAAACAGGCGGATACGGATCAGGAACTTACAGAATGGTTTATCACTTCTATTGATGATAATTATGCACGAACTATTTCCTACGATTTCTCAATAAAGTCAGAAACTTACGACAGCTCCAGAGAAATTTGGAATGCATTAGTTAATGAGGAAAACGTGGTAGTAGTTAATTCCAATCTAATACCCCGTAATGGAGGGGGTCCGTTCGGAGAGGCTCCTGAATTTCAGCTTGAAGGAATTCAGGGAGATGATGATGAGTTACCTCAAATTTTTCTCGAAATTTTTGATTCTAATGAAAGTAAAAACCTAAAGCTCAAAGTAATAGGCGTGATTGAGGACCAGGCGGTTTTTTCTCGAACAATGATTACTGGTCATCAAACCATTCAGAAGCTTACAGACATCAAGTTGCCGTACTTAAGTTATGAATTTGTTCTATCTAATCCCGATAATGCCCTCGAAATTGCCAGCAAATTAGAAGACGCCTTTATTCGCAATGGCCTTACGGCAAATTCATACAAAAAAATAATTGACGATGAAAATACTATCAGTGTTGCTTTCAACCGACTTATTCAAGGATTCATGGGCCTTGGCTTAGTCGTAGGAATTGCGGCATTAGGTGTAATTGCAGCAAGGTCTGTTGTGGAACGGCGCGTTCAAATCGGCGTACTCCGTGCTATAGGCTTCAGTCGAGGTATGGTGCAGCTTTCGTTTCTTCTAGAGTCGTCTTTCATTGCGATTCTGGGCATATTGATAGGGCTAGGATTAGGATTTGGCCTTGCTTATGGAATAATCAATGAAATTCAAGAAGGTTTCCAAAGCGTGCAATATAAAATTCCTTGGGCTACCGTGATTATTGTTGTTGCAGTCGCATATGGAGCTTCCTTGCTCACCACATTCCTTCCTGCTCGCCAAGCATCGAGAATTTATCCAGCTGAAGCCTTAAGACAAGACGAATAATTAACAGTGGCACCGAAATCGGTGCCACTGTTGCTAAGGTTGCCTATAAGCCGGATTCTGTTTCCTATTGGAAGGTGATCATCTATCTTGCCTTATTGTTACCAATAAGGTCATGCGGCCTACCCGGGAACTCGGAGGGCATCCGATATTCTTTTGAATTGTTCCCCTATTTGGCCTTGCTCCAGGAGGGGTTTTCCAGCATCTCAACTCACGCTAAGACCTGGTGCGCTCTTACCGCACCGTTTCAACCTTACCTGTGACACGAAGTCCATCGGCGGATTAGTTTCTGTGGCACTTTCCGTCGCCTTGCAACGCCTGGGTATTACCCAGCTCCCTGCCCTATGGAGTCCGGACTTTCCTCTACGCAATAAACGCAGCGATCACCCGGCATCCTTAACGTCGACATTTTACACTCTTATGCAAGTACTAATTCTGGAAGGCCATCTAGAACTTTGACCTTATTCACGAGTAGTTTGATCAATTCCCTCTTCTGTTGATCATTAAGGGATCCCCATTCATTAAGGAATTTTTGACCATTTGACTTCATGATTGTATCCCTAGAATTTTCATGTGATGTGGAGTTTATTCGGTCATTGATTACTTTTTTTGCATTACTTAATTGCAGCATCCCGTTACGAAGCTGCGACAAAGTTAAGCTTCCACTAGCTGCACGCTGTACCCCTTCAATTAAGCGTTTATCTAATGCTTTTAACTGAGTGTGGGAACGAGCTTTTTGATCAGCAACCCATGTGCCTGACTCGTCCGCAATCCCTTCATCTCCACTCAGTAGTTTCTCATGTAGTATTAAGATAGCTTGTTCCTCTAAAACGTCTGCCTTTACCGTCCGGTAATCACATTGATTACGATTAATACGAGACTGACATTGATAGTAGCGATATTCTCGAACTGATCGTTCGCCGTCTTTACGTCTCCAGTTTTGCTTTCTCGTAACTCCCATCATTCGTTGCTCACAATGAGCGCAAAAAACAATCCCAGACAAAAGATAAGGGGGCGCTTTTGAATTTCCTCTACCATGACTTAATCTCTGCATCTTATCCTGAACATTACGGAATTCTTCAGGTGTTACTATCGGTTGATAGCTGCCGGGGATTCTTAGTCCAAACCTGCGGTATGTACCGATGTAAGCTGTGTTTCGCAAGATATCCCTTATGGTCACCATGCTCCATCTATTTCCGGTCCTAGTACGAATTCCTTCGTCATTCAGTGCAGACGCAATGGTTCGAACTCCGCCATCTGGGGAAGAAAGGTATTTTTTAAATATTAATTCTATTACTTTTGCCTGTTCTGGAACTAACCGAAAAGAACCATCCGCACCTATTCGGTAGCCGTAGGGAGGTTTACCTAAGCCCAAACCTTTAGCAGCCTTGGCCTTCATCCCTTCTTTAATTTTTTCACGCCTTAATGCTGCAGCATTGGATCCACGCAGAGCATTTTGTAAAGGATCAGGAAATTCATTATCGGCACAGATAACCTCACATGAAATCGCATCCAACTCCAGTATTTTTCCTACCTGCTCTTCTAAAGTTTTCCCTAAGTGGCTCGAACCAGGAATTACTATTAAATACCCAGCTCGACTTTCATGAATAAACTCAATCATGCGAGACCATGCTGAGTTGGAACCTCCACTACCTGAGTCAATATATACCCCATAATCTGAATGCTGATTAGAGTGGCAATAGGAAAGATAGGAACGCTTCAGGTCTTCAGACGAATTAGCATGGACTGCCTTGCTGTGAGTGGAGTCTAAATTGAAATAGCCTAATGAACGCATAATAGATCAACTAACCAATATTCTTCCGCAATTGGGGCATTTTTGTATCAGTAATGATGCCCGTACCTCTTGCTGTAATTTCATTGGTAACCCTACTTTGCAAAAATTGCATAAGCCGTTTTCCATTTTTGCTACTGGAGTGTCTGGGCGTAGCCGCCGAACCTGCTCATATAAATTAATCTCGATGCTTGGAATAGCGGTGGAAACAGAGTTACGTAAAGATTGTTCTTTCGAAACATCATCTTCGATGGTTGCTTTTTCAGACAAAAGTGCTGTCTGCTTTTCATTCCATTCTGTTTCTATAAATTTTAATTTCTTCCCGTACGTATCATTTGAATTTTGAAGGCTATCAATTTCTTCAAGTATCACTAAAAGTGAATTTTCTGCATCGTTCTGATGCCCCTTAAGCATCGTAATTTCTGCCTGTAAGTCTTGTAATTCCCTCGAGTTAACTACCGTACCACTGTATAGCTTTTTCTCAGTTTGAGTAACTTTCAGGGATACTCCATCAACGACTGCATCAATATCAATTTGTTCTGATTTTTTTTGAGAAATTTTTTCTTGAAGTTCTAGGATTCTTTGCTTTAACGCTCGTATTATCCTGTCGTCACCCAACAAAACGCTTATATCTTGCAGTCGATTCGTATGGTTATCGATTTGCATATCGATTGCCTGCAATTCTAATAACTGACGTACTGAGATCATTTTATCCCTTCCCACTGGGGACCGATTCTACGAACCGAAACCTAAGCAGTCAATAAAAGAAATTAACTCCATGTCCATTCAATTGCTAATTCTTCACCTAACTTCAAAGCAAAATTATGAGCGACATCAATGATACTAGGAGTAGCATTGAATTCATTCATGGATGTAGTTCGGCCGTTCTCTATGCCACAAGCGATAATGGGGGCATACGCATCTAGGCTCGTAGTTATATTCAAAGCGAAACCATGAGTCGTGATTCCGTTTGCAATTTTGATTCCAATTGCAGCTATTTTCCCTTTGGTAGTCCAAACGCCTGTTAATTTCTCATGCCGAAAAGCTTCAATGCCATAATCAATTAGCGTATTTATCAAAGTAGTCTCTAAAACGTATACGTAACGCCTAGGTCCTAAATTCAATCGTTTTAAATCAATAATCGGATACCCCGTTAACTGACCTGGACCATGGTAGGTAATAAGACCACCGCGATCTGTCTCAATCAATGGAGCACCTAGTTCAGCTAAAATATGGTCATGATTAACCCTCCTCCCCGTTGTGTAAACTGGAGAGTGGGCCAAAAAAATTAAAGTGTCTTTGATTAACTGTTTACTACGCTTTGCGTGTAATTCCTGTTGAAAATCCCAAGCGGCAATATAATCAATATCTTCCCCAAGCCATTGGGCGTCACCTTGGAAAATTACATTATTTTCGAGCATATCCACTTGATATATCAATGATGAAATAATCGAGTACCTGAAAGAGACATGGTCATACCGTAGTTGTCACAAGCTTTAACTACATCTTCATCTCTTACTGAACCACCAGGCTGAACAACAAACTGGACACCGCTCATATATGCTCGATCAATATTATCTCGAAATGGGATAAATGCGTCAGAAGCCATTGCAACCCCAGAAATAGTATCTAACCATTTACGCTTTGCGTCGGGCGACAGCCTTGTTGGCGCATTATTGAATGACTGCTTCCAAATTAAATCTTCCTCTGGGGATAAATCGTCTCGTAGGAAGCCGTCTATAGCATTATCTTTTTCTGGTCGGCCAAGCCTTTCAACAAAATCCAAATTGAGGGTGTTGGGATGTTGCCTTAAATACCAGATATCAGCTTTACTCCCTGCTAATCTCGTACAATGTATTCGTGATTGTTGGCCAGCACCGTTACCGATAACCTGGCCATCGTAAGCAAAGCAGATAGAGTTTGACTGTGTGAATTTCAGAGTAATTAGTGCAACAATAAGATCTCTTTGAGCCGAATCGGGAAGGATTTTGTTAGCGGTAACGACATTTTGGATCTGTTCGTGCCAATTTTTTGTTATATTTCGCCCTTGCTTTAACTTTACTCCAAATATTGTTCTCGTCTCCTCGTCGTCCGGAATGTAATTCTCATCTACTTCAAGCATGCAATATCTGCCGTTTTGTTTTTGCGATAATATTTCGTACGCTTGGTCACTGAAGCCTGGCGCTATCACTCCGTCAGACACCTCTCGCCTAATTAATTTTGCAGTGGATTCATCGACTTCATCAGAAAGTGCAATCCAATCACCAAAAGAGGAAACACGATCTGCACCACGAGCCCTCGCGTATGCAATAGCCAATGGTGAAAGATCTAAATTCTCGACAAAATAGGCTTTCGCAAGTTGCTCACTAAGAGGGACTGCTATAGCAGCCCCTGCGGGGCTTACATGTTTGAACGAAGTTGCTGCTGGCATACCAGTAGCTTTTTTCAGCTCCTTAACTAACTGCCAGGAATTTAAGGCATCAAGCAAATTAATGAAGCCCGGTGAACCATTTTTCACCTGAAAAGGGAGCGAACCAGATTCCATATATGCACTTGCCGGTACTTGATGAGGGTTCATACCATAGCGCAATACGAGTTCATTTTTTTGCATGTTACTTTTACTTTCCTAAATTTTTATCGTTAACTCTGAAATGTTCTCCACCAAGCTTTTAATCTCGTCCAAAAATGCGCTGGCTTCTGCACCATCGCAGACCCGATGGTCAAATGAAATACACATATTCATAATTGAACGAACCCCTATCACGTCTCCGGTCAATACAACTGGGCGTTTCACGATTGCTTCAGTAGTCAAAATTGCAGATTGGGGATGATTAATTATTGGCACCGACGCAATAGATCCCAATGCTCCAGTGTTGTTTAATGTAAAAGTTCCGCCCTGAACATCACTCAGGGCTAGGCTTCCAGACTTCGCGCTTTTTATTAGCCGGTTTAATTCCATTGCAATTTCACGAATGTTGAGATCATCAGCATTGTGTATAACAGGAACGATTAAGCCTTCATCTGTAGAGATAGCGATCCCTAAATTAACTCTCTTGTTGATCACTATTTCGTCTTTGTCCCACCTACCATTCAAGCGCGGGTTAGACTTCAATGCACTGCATACAAGTTGAATCCAAAATGGCATAAATGTTAATGACACTTTATTTTCAGATTCAAACTGGCCTCTTAATTTGGATCGCAGCTCAACCAAGCCTGTTACGTCCAGTTCAACCATCGACCACGCTGAAGGTATTTCGGATGCAGACCTAGACATATGATCTGCAATAGAGCGGCGAATAGCGCTTATGTGTATTTTTGAGGTCTCAGGCTCTTCATTTTGATTAGGCAAACCCAGTGCTGTTTCCTTCTCAGAAATATAGTCCTCTATGTCTTTTTTTGTAACTCTCCCACCAATACCGGAGCCAATTAAATTTGCTACATCAATATTATTTTGCATTGCAATTTTAGCGACCAAAGGGGAAATCACTTTTTTACGATCCTGCGCTGAAGCAACCTCCTGATACGTATGAGGTAACTGATGTTCGGGCTGCATCGATTCTTGCAGAGCATCCCGACGACCTTCACCCCCTTCACCGGAACCTGTCGGCCCTACGCTGCGAACGCTATCCATAAATTCAAATTTTGAAGGCGGGGTTTTTTCATCATCCTGCGTGATGGCATTCTGGTCTTCTATCTCGCAGATTGGGCTACCCATAGGAACTACTTCGCCTTCTTCTACCAGTGCCTTTATAAAAACACCTGCAAAAGGCGATGGTATTTCCATGCTAACCTTGTCTGTAACTACCTCTACTATAGGATCATAACGGTCAACCCATTGCCCTGGTGATACAAGCCATTTACCTATAACGCCTTCCGTTACAGATTCTCCAACTTGAGGTAAATCCACGGTAGTAATCATTTTAATAAGAAAGAAGCTCCCTTAATTTGGTCTCTATTTTTTCAGAAGTTGGCATGTAGACTGATTCCAAGGTAGGAGCAAACGGCATTGCGGGAATTTCAGGACCAGTACAGCGCATTATAGGAGCATCCAAGCTTTCAAATGAGTGTTCTGAAATCAATGCACTAACTTCCGATCCTACCGAAACAGCAGCGTTATCCTCTTGAACAATAAGAACTCTATTAGTTTTTTGGACTGACGTAATAATTGTTTCAATATCTATGGGGCGGACTGTTCTCAGATCAATAATCTCAATTTTTATTCCATCTTTAGCCAAAATTTCTGCGGCTTGGAGAGAGTAATGTAAAGTCAGACCATAAGTGACAATTGTTGCATGCTCACCTTCTAGTTTTACATCAGCCGACCCTATAGGAATAACATAATCTTCATCGGGAACTTCACCGCGAACCGAGCGATATGTTCTCTTATGTTCCAGCACTATAACCGGGTCATCATCTCTAATAGCAGATTTCAGCAAGCCTTTTGCGTCATAAGGCGTTGCAGGAATTACCACTTTCAACCCCGGCGTATGCGCAAAAAATGATTCGACGCTTTGAGAGTGATACAAGCCTCCGCGTACATGCCCTCCATAGGGAGAGCGAACAACCATAGGAACGTTCAGTTTCCCTTTTGTTCCATACCTCACTCGAGCTGCTTCACCGACTAATTGGTTAATTGTAGGCCAAATAAAGTCCGCAAACTGTATTTCTGCAATCGGCCGTAGCCCGTGCATCGCAGACCCTACTGCTATTCCTGCAATAGAGGCTTCTGCAAGGGGGGTATCCAATACTCTCGCTGAACCAAATTCTTCAATAAAGCCCTTAGTTGCAAGGAAAACTCCTCCCCTTTTGCCAACATCTTCGCCCATAACAAAAACTGATGAGTCGCGACGCATTTCTTCTAGCATCGCCTCCCTTACAGCTTCAATTAAAGTAATGGTTGCCATGATTAACTATCCTGCACAACGCCCGAGTAAACGTCATGGTCGCTAGGAAAATCTGCGCTATCGGCTCGGTCAGTTGCCGAATCAATTTCTCGTTTAGCGTCGGTATGCAATTCATTGTCCTTCGCAGGAGATAAAATCCCCTCTTCTTCTAACAATTGCTTAAGTTTTTTCAAGGGGTCGCGTAGTTTTGCTTGCGCAATTTCATCCTGGTCCCGATAAACACTATCGTCGTCATCACTGGTGTGTGGCAGGTACCTTTCTAAGTCAAATTCCACAAGAGTAGGGCCTCCACCATTTTGCGCCAACGAAACAGCTTCAGAAGCTACTCGGTATGACGCAGCAACGTCAGTTCCATCTACTGTAAAACCGGGCATACCATACCCTTCGGCGCGGAGCGAAATGCGACTTATAGCCATTTGGGAAGACTGTGGTACGGAAATGGCATATTTGTTATTTTCGACAAAGAAAACAATAGGCAATTTATGGATAGAAGCAAAATTCATAGCTTCATGAACTTCACCCTGGCTGGTAGTTCCATCTCCAAAATAGCAAGCTACGACAGTCTGCTCATCTTGCATTTTTGATGCAAGAGCCCACCCTACTGCATGCGGAACGTGCGTCCCTATAACATTTGACTGATTAATAATTCTTAATTCTGGAGATGCCCCATGCTGGGGAAATTGACGTGCTCCAGATAGCGGCTCTCCATCTTTTGCTAAAAATCCTCTAATTGATTGTTCAGGAGTAAGTCCAAGTGCAGTTGTGACTGCCAAATCACGATAATATGTAAAACACATGAAATCGGTAGCGTATTTCCGAAGTGCCCATACAGACGCTAGTTGAGCAGCCTCGTGTCCTTGGCATGAAGCAACAATGGCTGCCTTGCCCTGGCGGTTCATCATCCACACTCTCTCATCAAGCGTACGGACCAAAACCATTGCAGCATAGATATCTAATAAATCTTCTTTAGTAAGATCACCAATGTTATTTTTCAAAGATTTAGCATTCGTCATAGAACCTGATTATCAGTCAGACTAAAAAGATTCGCTAGAGCCCTTCAAAGCCAATTGTTCGCTACAATAGGGTCGGAGTTCAAATTGAGTAAATCTACTGACATCTTAATCCGCTTCCACGAGATAGGGCTTAAAGGAAAAAATCAGCCTCTTTTTGTCAGGCATCTCGCAGAAAATCTCAGAAGAGTAACTGCAGGGTTAGGCGTAGAGGAAGTTCAGTCTGTTCGAATGTTGATTAAGCTCAAGCTTTCTGAGAATGCGGATTGTGAGCAGGTGATAAAAGCTGCCCAAACTGTTTTTGGTGCTGTCAAAATATCGCCAGCCATAAGAGTCGCATCTGAATATCAAGCGATCACAGAAGCCGCGATTAATTTAGCGAACCTGAAGCCTTTCTCAAGCTTCAGGATATCTGCGAACAGAGCAGATAAAAAATTCCACATGAACTCTAGTGAGCTAAATGCAAGCATAGGTCAACTAATCGCAACTAAATTTAAAGCGAAGGTAGATTTATCAAACCCTGAGCTCAATATCCATATTGAAATTCAAAAAAATGATTCCTTCGTTTACTCCGAAGATTATCGCGGAGCTGGAGGGTTACCTGTAGGTACGGCAGGCAAAGTTGCTGTTCTGATGTCCGGCGGTATCGATTCTCCTGTAGCAGCATGGAGAATGCTAAAAAGAGGATGTAAGGCAGTACTAGTTCATTTCCATTCATTCCCGCTGGTAGAAGGTCGTTCCAGAGAGAAAGCTCAAGAGCTAGCCAGGGTTTTAAATCTATATCAATATGATACTAAATTGTTTTTGGTTCCTTTTGCAGAAATTCAAAAAAGAATACTCTTAGAGGTTCCTGGACCCTTAAGAGTCGTTGCCTACCGAAGGCTAATGATTCAAATTACGGAAGCTATTGCAAAAATCGAGGGAGCTAAGGCATTGGTAACTGGTGAGAGCGTAGGACAAGTAGGGTCACAAACCCTACAGAACATCTCGACTGTCTCGGAACCAGCTACTTTACCTATATTCAGGCCGTTAATTGGAATGGATAAAATAGAAATCATCGACCAAGCGAAAGCTATAGAAACTTACAGCATTTCCATTTTGCCTGATGAGGACTGTTGCACGCTTTTTGTTCCTAAATCACCCTCAACTGCAGTCAAACCATATGAAATAGTCGAATACGAAAAAAAATTACCTATTAAAGAGCTTATAAGTAACGCTCTTCATGAAAGCGAATTGTTTGAATATCACCTGCCAAGTAGTTAATTTCCAGCTCAGTTTGACTTAGCAGGGCCTCAATGGTAGAAGCCTTTGCACAAGGGGAGGTGAAAAATGTCGCGAGAATTAGACGAAATCAAAAGAGAGGTGGCAATAGCCAATCGAGTGTTAGCTGATATGGGGCTTGCGACTCATATTCTTGCTTCCTTGGGCCACGCTAGTCTTCGCGTTCCCAATCAGCCTAATCTTTTTGTAGTCAAAGGCCGCGGGTATGAAACTGATGCTCTGCATGTCGCGAAACCAGAAGAGATGATAGTGGTAGATACTGACGGTGAGTATATTGATGGGCCGAAAGGCACTTCACAATGCTATGAAGTGAAAATGCACTCTTGTATATACCGAGAGCGACCTGAGGTTATGTCAATTGTTCACACCCACCCAAGGTATACCAACGTACTTGGGTTAAACGATGTCAAACTTAAGCCAATGTCCAACGAAGGTCATCAGTTGGTGCGAAATGAAATTCCTGTATTCCCTCATTCCAAATTGATTATTACGGAAGAAGATGGAATGGAAGTTGTCAGTGCCATGGGGGAAAATAGCGTAATGCTCCTGCAGGGGCACGGCGCGGTAACTACAGGCAGCAACCTGGAAGCATCAGTGATGAATATGCTTCATCTTGAAGAGCAATCAAAGCTCAATTGGTATGCACTCTGCGCATTCGGACCGAATTACAAGGGCATATCTGATGAAAGTATGGATGAATTCGCAAGGGGCTTTTCTGAAATGCGTAATGCACCACATTTAGCATCCCCGCTTAGCAAGATGCCAACTTTACATGTTGGGGGTGTATGGAAGTATTACACAGATTTAGCAGCCCAAGTATTGGACAAAAGCAATTAATTGAAAGGCGATTATGGGTTCTTCTATAGAAATAAATACTGATAATTCAATAGGTACTATCACCTTGAATAGGCCTGATCAGCTCAACGCTATTAATTTTGAAATGTGGGGTGAATTAAAAGCTGCGGCCGAACAATTATCTGGAGATCCAAACGTCCGTATTGTGATATTAAGAGGCGCTGGGGACAAAGCGTTTTCATCGGGTGCAGATATAAAGGATTTCCCTGCTCATAGGAGCTCAAGCTCATTAGCGCGAGAATATGCAAAATCTTTTGAAGGCGCTTTGGATGCAGTCGAATCGATGCCAAAGCCGACAATTTCAATGATTAATGGAATTTGCATAGGTGGTGGCTGTGAACTCTCTATGGCTACTGACCTACGGATCGCATCTACTTCAAGTGTTTTTGCGGTGCCCGTAGCAAAAATTGGAGTACTGGTTGGATATAACGAAATGCGCCGATTAGTTCAATTGGTTGGACGTGGTCACGCCTCAAATCTCCTCTTAACCGCACGAAAAATTGATGGCTATGAAGCATTACGCATTGGCCTAATCACTGATCTTGTAAACCAGGAAAATCTTGTAGATTTTACTTACAAATTGGCTCTAGATATTGCAAGCTATGCACCCCTAACTCAGTCAGGCCATAAAAAAATAATGCACACGGTATTGAACAATCCTTCGCTTTCTGCTTTGTCAGAAAAGGAAAAAATTTTGCCACTATCGATATTTGACACTTCGGATGGGATGGAAGGTTACCGAGCGTTTGTAGAGAAAAGATCTCCCAAATTTGAGGGGGAATAATGACTTCTCCAATGCCGCTAGAGGGGCTAAGGGTACTTGACTGTACTCAAGTAATGGCTGGTCCCTACGCCACTTTATTGTTGGCAGATATGGGGGCAGAAGTAATTAAAATCGAGAAGCCCTCAGGTGACGATTCACGAAAAATGGGACCTCCTTTCATTAATGGAGAATCCGCTGCGTTTCTAGGCATTAATCGTAATAAAAAAAGCGTGGTATTGAATTTGAAAAGCAAGCTCGGACAAAATGCTTTCAAAAAAATTGCGCAAGAAGTAGACGTTGTTGCAGAAAATTTCAAACCTGGAGTTATGAAAAAACTAGGCCTAGGAGCTGATGATCTAAGGGCAAATCACCCTGAATTAATTTATCTCTCGATATCAGGATTTGGGCAAACAGGTCCTTACAATGACCGCCCTGGTTATGATTTACTTGCGCAAGGGATGTCAGGAATCATGAGTACGACGGGCTACCCTGATTCTCCTCCGGTTAAAGTCAGTATCCCAATTGCAGACTTAAGTGCCGGAATGTATGCCGCGTACGGAGTGCTATCTGCATATATCCATCGACTCAAAACTGGTGAAGGTCAAGTCATTGATACTTCTTTACTAGAATCTGCAATAGCGCTAACAGTATGGGAATCAGCAGAGTACTGGGGAAGTAATTCCGTCCCTGAGCCTAAAGGATCCGCACACCGCTTAGTAGCTCCTTACCAGGCAATAGCAAGCTTGGACGGTTTTTTTAATATAGGAATTGCTAATCAAACTAATTATGAAAGATTTTGCTCCGCTATTAATCGACAAGATTTACTTGAGAACCCTGATTATATTGATAATCCAAGCAGGCTCATCCATTATCAAAAACTTACAACGCAAATTGAATTAACAACAAGAGAAAAAACCTCAAGTGAGTGGTTACAAATCCTAAATGCCCATGGAGTGCCCGCAGGGCCGATCTACTCGATGGATGAAGTTTTTAACGATCCACAGGTGGTTCACAGACAAATGGTCAAAGAACTAGATCATCCAATTGCAGGCCAAATAAAAAATTTAGGAATTCCTGTAAAACTTTCAAAAACCTCTGGGTCAATCCGCATGCCTGCACCTACTTTGGGCCAGCATACTGAAGTAGTGTTAAGAGAATTCGGCTTTCCTGCGGAACTAATCCAAAAAATCGCAGTAGATATTTAAGCAAAAACACTATTTCCTTGCTATGGTAATGGAATCAATTGACGCTGAATGGAGATTTCATGGATTCACAAAAACACGTAATAGGAATGCCTGTACCCCGGATTGATGGAAGGGACAAAGTTACAGGATCCGCAAATTATGGAGCTGATTTTGAAATTCCAGGGCTACTTTGGGCAAAAACTTTGCGCAGCCCCTACCCTCACGCTTTGATTAAAAATATTGATACATCCGAAGCTGAGAATTTAGCTGGGGTGCACGCAGTAATCACAGGAAAAGATATACCTGACGATATGAAGTGGGGCCGTCGAATTGTTGATGTGCCTGTCCTAGCCCAAGGCGAAGTTAAGTTCGTTGGGGAGCAACTTGCTGCAGTAGTAGCGGATGACGAAGAAATTGCTCAACGAGCTTTAGATCTAATTGAAGTAATTTATGAAGAATTGCCTGCAGTCACTGATCCAGTTGAGGCAATGAAGAATGAAATACTGGTTAATCCCAGTATGAATGAATTTTCTGGCTTACTTTATGAAGTTGATGAACCAACAAACGTTGTAGTCCATTGGGAATGGGCTAACGGAGATATTGAGAAAGGAATGTCAGAGGCTGACCTAGTTATTGAAAACACTTTTACTACACCTTCTCAACATCAGAGTTATATGGAAGCACATAATTCAACAGTTCAGGTGCATTCTGATGGGACTGCGGAAGTATGGACTCCAGGAAAAGCCCCATACGCGGTACGTAGGCAAATATCAGGGCCTCTTGGTGTAGAGCCGGAAAGTATCGTTTTTCACCCTGTCACTATTGGAGGAGATTTCGGAGGAAAAGGCTCTCCAATGAATGTGGCATTAGGATATTTATTGTCACAAAAAGTCGGAGGTAGACCAGTAAGAATGGTTTTCGACTATAGCGAAGAATTTTTAGCAGCCAATCCTCGTCATTATTCAATACTTACAATGCGAACAGGTGTAAAAAATGACGGGTCAATAACCGCCCACGACGTAAATATCGTTTTCGATAGCGGGGCTTATGCTGGGTTTAAACCTGCTGGGCATCTAGGCGGTGCTAAGGCCGCTGGAGGACCGTATCGAACTTTAAATGCCAGAGTCATTGAAGATATGGTCTACACCCATAATACTCCTTGCGGTCATATGCGCGGCCCTGGTGAGCCTCAAGCAGTTTTCGCATTAGAATCCCATATAGATGAGATAGCAAAAGCAATCAATATGGATCCCGTCGAGTTCCGCCTTATGAATTTAGTCGGAGACGGTGAACCAACTGCATTAGGTGACGTTTTTGTAGAGAACAAGGCTTCAGACGCGTTGAAAGCAGCTATCGATGCTTCAGGCTACTCCTCACCTAAATCGAAAGGTGTCGGTCGCGGCGTTTCCGTAGGTGAACGCCCTCCAGGTGGAGGCAGGATCAATTCTCAAATTTCACTTGAGTCTGATGGCTCAGTAGTAATTACTACCCCGCTATTTGAGCAGGGTGCAGGTGCTTATACGGTACTCCAACAAGTTGTTGCAGAAGATATGGGGCTACCTGCAGATGCAGTGAGAATTGAAATTGCAGACACCGGTTTATTTGATATGGATCAAGGTGTAGGTGGCAGCAGGGTTACCAACCTTGGGACTATTGCAACGCATGAAGCAATGGAAAAAGCACAAGGCGAACTGTTTAAATTAGCTGCAGAGTTACAGAACTGGCCAGAAGATAAATTGGTGGTTCAGGGGCAAATGCTCATCAGGACGGATACGGGAGAATCGCAGCCATGGAGCAATTTAATTGCTCGAGTTGGAGCACCAGTGGTAGGTAGAGGTGTTGCTTCTGGTGGAGAAGAAAACGCTGTCACCGGGTATTGCGCGCAAGTCGCTGAGGTAATTATCGATGATGAAACAGGCCAAATCACTCTTACTAAGTTAACTACTGCGCACGATACAGGCACGATTATTAATCCCATCGGCCATCAAGGGCAAATCAATGGTGGAGCCATGATGGGTATAGGATTTGGGTTGCAGGAGGAACTCGTAAAAGAAAACGGATACATATCTACACTTTCTTTTGCAGATTACAAAATACCTAATATTGCAGATATCCCTGAGCTTCGTACTGTCATACTTGATACGCCTGCACAAGGGGTAGGTCCGTATAACATAAAAGCAATAGGAGAAAGCCCCAATGCACCTACAGCGGCAGCCATCACTAATGCTATAGCTGACGCAGTAGGTACCAGAATCAAAGACCTTCCAGCTACAGCTGAAAAGGTTTACCTTGCATTGAACGAAAACAAATAGAAATTAGTGAGGCAGTTAGTGGCAGATTCTCTCAGGCCAATTACCGAAGTGGCTCGCTCACTCGGCATAGCACCTAAGTACCTAACAGCTTATGGCGATACCAAGGCAAAGGTATCATTAGACTCGATTACCTCCGATCCCAAGGGCAAATTGGTAGTAGTTACCGGTGTAAGCCCTACTCCAGCAGGAGAAGGTAAAACAACAACCGCAATTGGTTTAACCCAAGGCCTTGCCAAAATAGGCAAAAATTCGGCAGTAACAATTCGAGAGCCATCTCTTGGGCCAATATTTGGAATCAAAGGCGGAGGTACAGGCGGAGGTAACGCCAAAGTATTACCTGAAGAAGAAATTAATATACATTTTACTGGAGATGCGCATGCAGTAAGCAGTGCGCACAATTTACTTTGCGCACTTACTGAAAATCAAATTCAAAGACGGAAAATTGAAGGCGTCACAGCAGAAAGCATATCTTGGCGACGAGTTACTGACGTCGAGGACAGGTCTTTACGCTCAGTTACAGTCGGGCTTGGAGGGAGCATAAACGCACCCCTTCGACAAACAGGGTTCGACATAGTGACATCGTCTGAAATAATGGCAATTTTGGCTCTTTCTACTAGTTACGATGATTTACGCAACAAATTAGGGAAAATTACAGTTGCTACTGATCGGCTTGGTTCGCTTGTGACCGCAGATGATGTAAATGCTGTTGGATCTATGATGGCGCTCTTGAAAAATGCATTACTACCTAATTTAGTACAGACTTCAGAGGGGCAGGCTGCTTTTGTACACACTGGGCCGTTTGGCAACATTGCACACGGGTGTAGTTCAATAATTGCTGATCAAGTCGCACTAAGCTATGCAGATTTTGTTGTCACTGAAGCTGGTTTTGGAGCCGACCTTGGGTTTGAGAAGTTCATGCACATCAAATGCCGTAATAGTGACTTAAAACCTTCAGCTGCAGTACTTGTAGGTACTGTTCGTGCTATGAAATCACACGGAGGGATACCTCTTAATTCCCTAGATCGCCCTGACCCTCTTGCAGTTCGTATCGGTGCTTCGAACCTTGAACACATGATAGGAATAGTTAAGTCATTCGGACTCCCTGTAGTAGTCGCAATCAATAAATTTCCTACTGACACACCTGAAGAAATAGTGATAATGCAAGATGTTGCAATTGATGCGGGAGCTTCTGCAGCTGTCATTTGTAATGGATTCCAGCATGGAGGCGAAGGTGCCATAGACCTTGCGGAGGCTGTGGTGAGAGCTTCCGAAGAACAAATTGATGAAATCTCCTATTTATATCCCGTGAATTCCACTATCACTGGAAAAGTGCGTACGCTCGCAGAAAAAATATATGGTGCAGCAGACGTAAAATGGGAAGCAAGGGCAATAAAACAAGCAGATTATTTCGAATCTCAAGGTTTGGGTAATCTGCCAATATGCATGGCCAAAACTCCTTTATCGATTTCTCACGATCCTCAATTAAAAAATCGACCCTCCGGCTACACTTTTGAAATTTCCGATATACGTGCATCTACTGGAGCAGGGTTTTTATATCCGATTGCCGGTACGATTATGACATTACCAGGTTTGCCAAATAACCCAAGGTCTCTCGATCTTGATAATGAGGGTATAATCACAGGACTGTAGGCTTTTGCGGTGGATCATAATCCAGTAAAGAGGGGCTATGTTAAGCACTGAAATCAATGAAAAATTGACCCAAGTTGGTAAGGGAACACCTATGGGTGAACTAATGCGGCAGTATTGGCACCCAGTAAGTGCAGCTGTAGATTTACAAGAAAAGCCTACCAAGCCAGTAAGAATTCTCGGAGAAGATCTCGTTCTTTATAAAGATGGCTCAGGGAAAATTGGGCTTATTGAGAGATATTGCCCACATAGGCGTGTAGATCTCTCATACGGCATCCCCGAGCAGAGCGGCCTGCGATGCATGTACCATGGATGGCAATTTAATGAATACGGGCAGTGCATAGAGCAACCATTTGAGGAAACTGTCCGCCCTGATGGAAGATTTAAAGAGAAAGTACAGATAGCAAGTTACCCTGTAGAAGAACTTGGAGGGCTCCTATGGGCTTATTTAGGACCTTCGCCAGCTCCTTTACTGCCAAGATGGGATTTGTTTGTATGGGACGGAGTCCTCAAAGATATTGGTACTACAATCCTCCCGTGTAATTGGCTACAGTGTATGGAAAATTCATTAGACCCTGTGCACTTGGAATGGCTTCATGTCTATTGGGGAAATTATCAATTAAAAGATGCTGGCTTTGACAGAGAATTACCTACTACTGTACACACTAAAATTAAATTTGATCAATTTGAGCACGGGATAATTAAAAGACGAACCTACACTAATACCACAGAGGATGATCCCGAATGGACAATTGGCCACCCCATAATATTCCCTAATTGGTTAAGAGTAGGAACAGGGTTCCAAATGAGGGTGCCTATCGACGATACGCACACCATGCATGTTCACTACAATGTCTACGCCCCTCCTAAAGGCGTAGAAGCGCCGAAACAAGATTCAATTCCTCATTATGAAGTTCCTCTTCGGGATGAAGAAGGAAAATTCCCTGTTGACTTCACTATTGGCCAAGACCAAATGGCTTGGGTCACACAGGGTGCTATAGCTAAGAGGGAGCTTGAAAAATTAGGTGAATCTGACAGGGGAATTATTCTATACAGGAAAATGCTCGTCGATGAAATGGATAAGGTTGCAAATGGAATGGAACCTCTCAATGTTTTTCGAGATCCCAGTAAAAATCAAATAATCGAATTGTTCCAAGAACATGACCCCGCCATACGAATGACACCACCACGCGAACCATTGCCAGGAATGATTGACCCTATAACAGGTGATATCTCAGCTGCGCCAACTGGTCGACATGCTCCTGTAGGGCTGAAAGCACGGTCTATCTATAAAAAAGCCGCGCTTGATAAAGGGATTCTTATCTAGCCTTAGCTTTGTTTCTCAAAACTCTGTAGCGTTCGTCAGGGTCGAGAATGCGTTTGCGCATTCGGATGTTTTTTGGTGTAATTTCGATAAGCTCGTCTTCATTGATAAAGCCAAGCGCTTCTTCCAGGCTGAACTGAATTGCCGGTGCTAATCGCTCCACAATTTCTTGGGTTGCAGAGCGCATATTTGTAATTTTTCGTTCCTTACAAATATTGAAGTCCATATCGCGATCCCTGTTGTGTCTACCAACAATCATCCCTTTGTAGACTGGAGTTTGAGGCTCTACGAAAGTCTCTGCTCTTTCCTGTGCATTTTGCAAACCGTAGGTCACCGCAAACCCGGTTTCTGAGCAGACAAGAGCCCCCGAGCGAATTGATTTTATATCCCCAGAAACAGGTTCCATACCTAGGAACTCGGTATTCATTAAGCCGTTACCCCTTGTCGCACGGAGGAAGAAGCTTTGAAACCCAATGAGTCCTCTGGTGGGCAAGCGAAAATTTAATCGTATATTACCGGATCCGTCATTTTGCATATCAGTCATGATTGCAAGCCTATTAGAGAGATCTTCTGTCACTATCCCAATGTAATCATCACGAGTTTCCAAATGAAGCATTTCATATGGCTCATGCAATACTTTGTCGATAATTTTAGTGACTGCTTCAGGCCGAGAAACCTGAAATTCTATACCTTCTCTCCTCATTTTTTCTATAAGAACTGAAAGGTGTAGCTCTCCTCGACCGCTAACGAGAAACTCATCAGCGCTTTCAGTTCTTTCCACCCGTAAAGCTACGTTAGTTTGTAATTCACGTTGTAGCCGATCCCACAGCATGCGTGATGTCGCATATTGTCCATCGCGACCCGAAAAGGGTGATGTGTTTACCGCAAATGTCATTCGGACTGTAGGCTCTTCTACTTTCATCCTGGCTAGTGGCTCAGGGTTATCTGGAGAAGCAACAGTGTCACCAATTTGGACGTCTTTTAATCCCGAAATTGCAATTATTTCACCTGCAGATGCACTCTCAATATCTTTTCGCGCCAAATCTCGAAACGTAAATAAACGCTCTGCTTTAAATGTCGTAACTCGATCACCTGATGAAATCAAAGCTATCTGTTGGTTTTTTTTGATAGATCCGCGGGAGACCCGGCCGACGACAATCTGGCCTAAATAATTATCATAATCCAGAGCAGCAACGAGTAATTGAAATGCGCCTTCGGCGTCCACATAAGGAGACGGCATTCGGTGAATTATCGTTTCAAATAAAGGTGCCATGTCCTGGGGGCTATCTTCTCTATCAATTAATGTGTATTGATCTCTAGCAGATGCATAGAGTACAGGGAAATCTAATTGATTTACGTCGGTAGCAAGTTCAAGAAAAAGATCTTGAACAGCAGAAAGTACAGAGTCTGGGTCGGCGGTATCTCTATCAATTTTATTAATGACCACAATTGGCCTCAATCCTTGCTGCAATGCTATGCGTAATACATAACGAGTTTGTGGCATCGGGCCTTCCACTGCATCCACCACCAAGAGGCAACCATCAGCCATATTAACTACCCGCTCTACCTCTCCGCTAAAATCAGCATGGCCAGGTGTATCAATTATGTTAATGGTCACATTCCCGTATTGTATTCCCGTATTCTTAGCGAGGATTGTTATCCCTCTCTCCCTCTCTTGAGGATCTGAATCCATGATTAAATTTTCAACTTGCTGATCAGGTCGGAATACATGGCTGTAATGAAGCATCGCATCGACCAAGCTGGTTTTACCATGATCAACATGGGCAACAATCGCAATATTTCTCAAATGAGTTTGATTAGTTTCAGTCATTTCACAGCTCTCAAACGTAAGTGACGCCCTCTCATTGGACATAGAAGGCGTCTTTAATTATCTATGCACTAACTTTTTAGGGATTTTCCCAATAAGCAAATGATACTCCACATGGTGAAGCATATACAGGAATATAATCAACCACTGTACCAGGAATTCCGTCTACCATTGAAGCCGCGGCCACCCAATTCCGTGTTTCTCCTGTACCAGATCCCAGACCTAGGTACATACCTGTGCCCCCATCAACCCATTTGCCATTTCCGTATGCTTCGGGAGGATTCTCGCTTTCTCGATCAAAATGATCAGCAAGCCCCTTCGCATCGCCAGATTGAATGTTGTCTAAAACCCCAGAATCAAAGTCTTCATTGAGCCAGCCTTCAGGGTTACCTGGGGTATGCCAGAGCCCTCCAGATCCTAAAACTGCTACACGTAAATCTTTATCAAAGTCTTCAATTATTGCCCGAACTGATCGTCCTATTTGGTATACGCGATTTGCAGTTGGCTGAGGCCCATAAAAGCAATTTATATAAAAAGGAAGAATTGGTACATCGTACTTTGGCAATATGTAGCTCATCGGGCGCAAGAAAGCATGGCCGACACCGTGTTCTTTATTATGCTCCTCCAGCATGAAGGAAACATCAAATTCATTTTTTACTAAATTCTTCAGCAAATGCTTTGCTAATTCAGGGTGACCATTTACTTTTGCCCAAGTTTCCGGAGTTTTTTCAACCCAGTCTCCTCGTTGGCCCGGAACAATCCCAGTACGAGGGAAAACTTTATATCCTTCAAAATTTTCACCCGCAAAAATTGCAAATGGTGGAAATAGCGAAAAATCAAATTGCTCAATTTGGTCGTCACCGAAGACCAAAATTACATCCGGCTTGGCTGCCTCTAATTTGTCCCTTAGTACACCAAAAGCAGCTTGGGCACGTGCATATTGCTGTACATTTTCCTCATCCGTAGTCCAAGGGTTTTTCTCAGAGTTTGGACGAAGTCTCCGAATTTCATTCCACAGCATAGGATCAGTCCACAAAAAAGGAGTATGTGAACAAGTTTCTACTAATACAATTTTTGCCATATAAATTCCTACCTAGTCTAATTATCTACATCAAATCAAGCGGAAGGGAAAAAGCCTTTTGCATACCAATCAGTCAAATCGCTACCAAACCAATCAGTAGGAATCTCGTGGCCAAGGCCCATTTTCTTAGCGTTTCGGTAAATTAACGCACCCGCAGCAGCCATTTGAATGCCCATTCCGGTACTGTTTTTATAATAGACGATATCGTCTGGCTTATGATCAACCGATGCGCTACCACATACAATTTCCCCAAGGGTAATAATTTTATCCCACGAAATAACTCCCTTTTCTATTGGGTCAAGCAGCTCCAGCTGGCCATTTGCATAAACACTTTCACGATCATTTATACAAATAAGAGAACTCCTTTGGAAAGTTAATTCATCGACCTCAGTCTTTTTGAAATTGGGGTCACTATTCTGGAGTGAGATGACAAACTGGCCGGGTTCAAGCCAATTCCCATCAAATACAGGTTTTCCTGATATGTATCCCGCATTAGTAGCACAACAAACGATATCCATATCAAGCATTGCAAGTTGCGGATTGTCTACAGGCTCAATATCAATTTCCAACGACTGAGACATTTCTTTTGCAAATTGCTCTCTATGCTCTTTTGTTGGACTGTAAATTTTCACTTTTTTAATAGGTCTAACTTTTACCAGAGCTTCCAAATCCGTCCGTGCCAATTTACCGCTACCAAACATTCCGATAGTAGAAGCTTGAGGTGCAGCTAAGTATTTAGCTGCAACGCCAGAAGTTGCACCTACACGTATTCCTGAAAGAAAAAATTCTTGAATAAATGCCAAAGGCTGCCCTGTCTGCATATCAATTAAGCAGATAAACCCCCAATTACGGTTATCATATTTTGCCGATTGAGAACCTTGTGCATTAGGCTGAGTTCCTCGAGCGCTTCCACCAATGCGAATGGCAGCAGTATCGTAGCTCGGAGTTGTTCCTATATGAATATTCGAACCATAAATCATATTAGGGTTTGTTGTTTTACTAATGTACCGTACTCTGGGAATATTAACTGCCGTATTAGCACCATAATCACGGAAAGCTGTTTCCATTGATTCAATGCAATCTTCCATAGGATGCGCAAGCGCTACATCTTGATCCGTCAGTATTAAAGTCATACTTGCTCCTAATTTAGGCGTTTTTATTCACAAGAAAGCTGTTGAACCATTCAATAGCCTTACCCCATGCATGAAGCGCCGCATCTCTTCTATAAGCAGGTCTTTCTTCGCAGTTAAATCCATGGCTGGCTCCCGGGTAAACATGAAATTCAAATTTTTTCTGATGCTTGGTTAATTCCATTGCCATTTTATCGACCTCTTCTGTAGTAGGGTTTTGGTCATCCTCCCCAAATAGCCCTAGCAAAGGAGCATTTATATAGGCCGTTTGATCAAATGGAGATACCCCATCTCCAAAAGGAACAAAACATCGACCTCCATAAAAATCGACCGCTGCTGCCACGCTATCGAGATTAGCTGCTGCTAAGTAAGCAATTCTCCCTCCTACACAAAACCCAATTATTCCAACTTTATCGCTGATCACATCATCTTGATTAGCGATAAAGTTTTCGGTATGTCGCAAATCATTCAATATATTTTCATCATCAAGCCTACCTAATCTTTCCAGCGCAAGATCTGTCTCTTCGAACACCCCAATGGTTCCTAAGCCTTCGCGGTGAAATAAAGAAGGCGCAATAGCATAGAAACCAGCACTAGCTAATTTATTAGCTATGGATTGTATGTATGCATTAACACCCCAGATTTCCTGCACCACAATTACTGGATGATACGGACCACCAGTCGCTGGCTTTGCGATATAAGCCTCCATGGGGCTTTCATTAACCAGTATTTGAGTCCATGAAGCTGGCATCATATACCTCTACATATTTATGTTTTTTCATAGAATGGTGGGCCGGACAGGACTCGAACCTGTGACCAGGCGATTATGAGTCGCCCGCTCTGACCAACTGAGCTACCGGCCCTTATGAGTAAAGAATATTATAAACCGAAGGAAAGTTTAAGATTCTGATGCTGTTTCTGCGGGCATATGACGCAATTCAGCTGAAACTCGATCAGCCGTAACTCCTGAACTTTCCAGTAGCTGCCCTGCTACGTCTTCTGAGTGCTCAACTAGAGACTGTAATAAATGCCCGGTGCCTACTGCTCGCTGCCCTGAGCTTCTAGCAACTCTAGCTGCTCTTTCTATAACGCGCTGGCATCGACGAGTCATTCCGGTAGTACCTGTGTAAAGTGATCCTCGACGACCAATTACACTTTCAATTTCGCGTTTTATCAACGAAGGATCAGCTCCAAGGTCAATTAGAATTACTGAAGACTGAAAACGAGCATCTTTAAGCAAGCCTAATAAAAGATGTTCCGTACCCATATACGAGTGTTCAAATCTCTGAGCTTCCTCCTGCATATAAGACAAAGCTTTCCAAGCGTTAGGTGTGAAACGTCCTGGCAACCCTCTTACAGCGGACGAAGGTGTATCTCCACTTTGTACCGCTGCCCTTGTGGGTTGTTCAACTAAGGGTGTCAGGTATCTTCGAAGATCAATACTTCCTAGGAATAATGCACCTAACGACGTTGCAAGAATCATTCGTGCAGGAACACCCATCAAAAATTCCGGAAAACCCCAAAAAGGCAGAGTTCCAAATCTTTGCATAGGAACTGCTAAAAGGCACAACATTGGTAATGCAACAATCGCATAAACTAGCCATGCGAATCTGCTGAAGTACCTACTTTGCCTGACACCTACAATCATTACGGCACCCGACAATATGGCAAATACTGATGTCAGTAGGCTCGCGATGTACGCATTCCTTGGATTAAAAGCACTTGGTAGAGGACCATGACCCAAATAGCCATCTGTCCTATCGGCAAACCATGTTGCAGCCAAGACTACTACCCAAACTACCACTGAAACTAAAACTGCATATAGTATTTGCCAAGATTGAGTTTTTTCAGGCATAACCAATCCCCACGATTATTCGCTGATTTCCATCACTCTACTATCGATTTTGATATGGCGGAATGTGTTTAAACAACGTGTTAGCACAACTTGATGTATATAATCATGCTTATAAAAGCTACTTCTCTAGCTCAATAGGCATCTAAATTAGGAGTATTGACCAATGACCGGTACCAAGAACACTAGAATCGAAAAGGATACTATGGGTGAAATGGAGGTTCCCGCCGAAGCATACTGGGGAGCTTCAACTCAACGAGCTGTCCTCAATTTTCCGATTAGTAACATCCGCTATCCTTCCGATTTCATCAAAATGCTGGGTAGAATAAAAAGGGCAGCAGCCAATGCAAATAAGGATTTAGGTCTACTCGACCCCGAAATTGCTGAAGCAATTAACGCCGCCTCAACTGAAGTCGTCGAAGGTAAATGGGACGCGCATTTTGTTGTAGATTTATTTCAAACAGGATCTGGAACCTCTACAAACACCAATGCAAATGAAGTGATTGCCAGGCGAGCACGTGAGTTATCCGGCGCATTAAATGTCCATCCCAATGATCATGTCAACATGGCCCAATCCTCCAATGATGTGATACCTAGTGCAACCCATTTAACAGCAGCAAAAGCCATAAAAGATGACTTAATTCCTGCACTTCAAAGTGCAGGCAAAACTCTTGAAGCAAAATCCGTAGAATTCTGGGATATCATTAAAACTGGCCGCACTCATTTACAAGATGCAACGCCAATTCGCCTAGGTCAAGAATTCGAAGGGTACGCGAGCCAATTGGCATTGAGTATCGAGCGCTTAAATCCTCACCTAGAAGCATTAAGTGATATTGCCTTGGGTGGTACTGCTGTAGGTACGGGTATAAATGCTCATGAAAATTTTGCTAAAATTGCCTGCGAAAAACTTGCAGGTGAGCTCGGGCTACCTGTAAAAGAAACTGCTCATCATTTTCAAGCACAAGGTACGCAAGATGCATTGGTAGCAGCTAGTGGAGCTATCAGGTCTGTTGCAATTTCATTGCAAAAGATTGCAAATGATCTACGCTGGTTATCATCAGGGCCACGTGCGGGAATTGCGGAAATAGAATTACCTACAGTCCAGCCTGGTTCGTCCATAATGCCAGGAAAAGTCAATCCTGTAATACCCGAATCTGTAGTGCAAGTAGTATGCCAAGTACTTGGTAATGATGCAGCCATATCAGCTGCTTCTCAAGGTGGCTACCTTGAGCTAAACACCTATTGGCCAGTAGCTGCCTATAATCTGCACCAGTCAATTACCTTACTTGGTTCCGCTACCAGCAATTTTGACATTCAATGCCTTCAAGGCATAAAAGCCACGGAAAAAGGCCCTAGCATGGTTGAACAAGGTCTTATGATGGCCACTGGGTTAACTCCAGCAATTGGCTACGATAAAGCAACCGCTATTGCTAAAATCGCTGCCTCTGAAGGACTAACTATTCGCGAGGTTGCAAAAAGAGAAACAGATTTGAACGACGAGCAGTTAGCAGATTTATTGAATCCTTCAAGAATGACCGCTCCTGGAATCGTTGAAGGGGCATCAGGCGGTGGTGGATAAAAGAATTTTTAGGAGGCCTAGTATTAATTTCGAAATTAAAATAAAAGATTACGAGCCGCAAAAAATCGCTAGCATACGTGCTAAAACGACATTAGATAAGGTACCGTCAAAAGTTGTGCAATTGTTAGATGAAACCTCTGACTATCTAGATTCAATTGATGTAAGCAAAACGGGTTCTCCTTTTAGCATTTACTATGAAGTTGGGAGCTTTTTAGTAGATTTAGAAGTAGGCTACCCTGTCAGTGAAGATATCGAGGGGAATGAAAGGGTAAAGCAAAATTTGATTCCTGGTGGCAAATGTGCGGTAGCAGAATTCATAGGGCCGCATCAAGACATAGTAAATGCGCATCGTGCAGTACATGCATGGATGCATGAGAATGAAATCAAAGCTTCCGGCGAACCAGCTCGAGAAGTTTTCTTAACTGATTTAAGAGAAATAGAAATTAATGGTGAATGCGTTGCTCAATCAGTTTGGCCTGTGATTCATGAATCGCGCGCAGAAAAACGCCGCCAGAAAAGAACTACTCAATAAAATTATGTCTGCGGCTTCTGACAAATATCTTTCTGAACTTGAATCTCGCTACCTCCCAAGGGTCCAAGCTTACTTAAGCGATGCTGTAGGCACGCAAACAGAAATAAGCCCATTGCTGCGTTATCACATGGGATGGACTAATTTGAAAGGAGTGGCCGAGGCAGGTCCTGCAGGTAAATCACTTAGGCCCATTCTGTGCCTAGTAGCTTGCGAAATGGCAGGTGGCGAATGGAGCACAGCCATCCCTGCTGCAGCTGCATTGGAACTTATTCACAATTTTTCACTCATACATGACGACATCCAGGATGGTGATTTTACACGCAGATCAAGACCAACTCTTTGGTCAGAATGGGGCGTAGCTAAAGCCGTCAATGCCGGAAATACAATGAGAGTGATTGCTGATAAAGCAATGCTTGAACTTAAACAAGGCGAAGGAGATAGTGGTACTGCTATTAAGGCAGCTCTTGAAGGTACTTTAAGATGCCTCGACATGATCGAAGGGCAGTATATGGATATGTCATTCGAGGGTTCTACCCGAGTTAGCGTTGCAAACTATTTGGATATGGTTGGTAGAAAAACCGGCGCGCTGATCGAGAGCGCTATGTACATTGGGGCCTTAATTGCAACAGGCAACAAACAAACTGCATCTGAATTTGGAAAATGTGGCCGGAACCTCGGCGTAGCCTTCCAAATTCGTGATGATTATTTAGGTGTGTGGGGCAATCCTCAAAATACTGGTAAGCCTGTAGGTTCAGATATAAAAAGAAAGAAAAAATCTCTGCCTACTGTATATATGTTCAATCAGGCCTCCAAAAATGATCTTAAATGGTTAGAAACTGCCTACTCTCAAAAAGACTTAAATGAAAGCCAGGTTCGCAAAGTTTTAGAGATTATGAACAGCTTGGATGGAGCAGAGTACGTCCAATACCAAGCTAACATTCAAGCGGAAAAAACAAAATTAAGAATCGACAAACTTAATGTCTCTAAAGAATCCAAGTCGCAATTATCCGAAATTAATGAATATTTTGTGAATAGGAAAAAATAAACACCCATATAAAAATTCCAGATAGTGTGTGAAATTACTCACTTTATCGTAGACTTAATAAGCAGAAGGCAGAAATAACTGCCAATGATATTCAGAGGAGAATTTACGGCGAATGAACGCCACAGTTACAAAAGTCAGCATCACCACTACCAAGGCTCCTGAATTTATTGATATCACAGAACATGTAATTGCTCATGTGGAAAACTCTGGGGTACGAGATGGCTTGGTAAGCATATATTCCATTCATACTACATGTGCAATAAAAATCAATGAAAACGAACCTCTTCTGATTAATGACATGGAAAGTTTCTTAAAACGAATTGCGCCAGATGATATTTACTACGCCCATAATGACTTCAGTATTAGAACTGTTCATATGACCGAAGATGAAGAGCCTAATGGTCATTCACATTGTGCTCATTTGCTCTTGTCCACAAGCGAAACTATTCCCGTTGTGAACGGAGATCTCATACTGGGTACGTACCAAAGTGTATTTCTCGTTGAGCTTGATCCCAGATCAAGGAACCGCGAAGTTATTATCAGTTCTGTAGGCTCATAAATAGATAAAGTGCACTCTGCCCTTAGTCTTTTATCCCGTACAAACGAATGCAATTGTCCCATAGAATTTTTCGTCTAACGTCTGCTTTAATGTCAAGATCAAAAAACTCGTTCATTGAATCTGGAAATGCACTATCAGGGTGCGGATAGTCGGTAGATATAACAGTGAATTTCCCATTAGTTGCATTAACCCAGGGCAGTGCTAAGTGCTCATCAGCCTCCATAGAAATCATACATTGTCTGTAGAAATACTCGCTAGGCTTTAGAATCAACGGACTATCAGTATATTTTTGCTGCTGGTCATCAATTCTATAAAGAAACCAGCTCAACCAAGAACAATTAGCTTCGAGAAAGGCGAACCTCAGTTGAGGGTGCCTTTCCATAACTCCGCTAAGGATAAGTCCTCCCATAGCTCCCATTATCTGAGATGGAAAACTAATTGCATGTGTGAGCGTCCGGCCTGCAGGATGACGAAGATATTTCCTGCTAATGTCCTCACGACCCGGAGCTGTGGAAGTGCCATGCAAGCACACTGCAACATTCAATTTTTCTAGTGCATCCCAAAGAGGTTCCAGTTCGGAATCGTAAAGTAAGCGGCCGTTGACTGGTTCAGGGTGTAATGTTACCCCTACAAATCCTAGCTCTAGAACTGCTCTTCTGGCTTCTTCAATTGCCATATCCACGGCCTGTAAAGGGAGAAGAGCAATTCCTTTCAGCCGGGATGGAGAAACTTGACAATAATCGTACATCCAATTGTTATAAGCTCGGCATAAAGCAGTTGCATATTCAGGTTCTAAGTCGTCCAAACCCAGAATCCAAGTTCCCCCGTTGGTGCGGAATAAAGCTGCTATATCTACACCTTCCAAGTCCATCGCAGCCAATGTTGTAATAGGATCAAATTTGTTATCAAAAGCATGGACGTGAAACTCGGTACTTTGCTTTTTTTGCTTCAATCCTTTATTGGCTTCGAGGAACTCCGGCCATTCGTTCCATATAGGGAATTGAACTCCATCAATTACCCAAGTATCTACACCCGTTAGGTCACTTCGTTGCATAACAGGCATTCGTGAGCGGTATTCTCCTTCCAAATAATCCTGAAAAAGATTAGCTGGTTCTACGACATGTATATCACTGTCAAAAATTTTAAATCCGTTTTTCATATATTTATTTTTAGAACATATAAAAATTTAGTCAATAGAATGAGCGTTTTTTACCTGAATATCCTTGACACAGCTACGTAGTAGCTCTAGCCTATTGTTGACCAATCCTATCGACAATTAAACAATACTACTCTTCGTAGTCATCTTGCATGGTGCAATGGGAGAATATGGCTAATCGCTCAGTAAATGAAATAGCTGAACAATCTTACAATTACGGCTGGTCTACAGAAATTGAAGAAGAGTCCGCTCCCTTCGGACTCAATGAAGATATCGTAAAGTGGATATCCCACAAGAAAAAAGAGCCTGAATGGCTTCTTGAATGGCGATTAAAAGCATTTAAGCATTTCGAGAAACTCCTCAAAAATGAACAATTGCCCAAATGGGCGAACATTAGCCATCCGCCTATCGACTTCCAAGCATATAGGTACTACGTAGCACCTAAGCCAAAATTAGAACTAGGCAGCCTCGATGAAGTAGACGCTGAAATCTTGCGTACGTACGAAAAGTTAGGAATTCCTCTAGAAGAGCAAAAAAGGCTTTCAGGAGTCGCGGTAGATGCCATTTTTGACAGTGTTAGTGTTGCTACAACGGCTAAAGATACACTGGCCAAATATGGCGTAATTTTTTCATCTGTTTCAGAAGCAGTCAAAGAGTACCCAGAATTAATAAAGAAATATCTTGGGTCAGTAGTGCCTTATTCAGACAATTTTTACACCGCCCTTAACTCAGCAGTGTTTTCCGATGGGTCTTTCGTTTATATACCAAAAGGAGTGAGGTGTCCTTTAGAGTTATCCACCTATTTCCGAATCAATGCTGAAGGATCTGGTCAATTTGAGCGTACATTAATTATTGCAGATGATTCTTCTTACGTAAGTTATTTGGAAGGATGCTCCGCTCCAATGCGCGATGAAAATCAATTGCATGCTGCAGTCGTAGAACTAGTTGCTCTAGACAATGCTGAGATAAAGTACTCCACTATCCAGAATTGGTACCCCGGAGACGAGAATGGAAAAGGTGGTATATACAACTTCGTAACAAAACGAGGAAAGTGTGCGGGCGCATTTTCTAAAATTTCGTGGACCCAAGTAGAAACCGGTTCTTCCATCACATGGAAGTACCCTAGTGTCATTCTCCAAGGAGACAATTCAGTAGGGGAGTTTTATTCAGTTGCGCTCACAAAAGGACGCCAGCAAGCAGACACAGGTACAAAAATGACTCATATCGGTAAAAATACCTCTAGTCGAATTATTTCAAAAGGCATCTCTGCAGGCAACGGGAATAATACTTACCGAGGTTTAGTTAAGGTCCTTCCCAATGCAATTAATTCCACTAATTTTACGCAATGTGACTCATTACTCATTGGCGATCAATGTGGAGCTCACACTATTCCATACCTAGAAATCGAGAATCCTGCTTCAAGTGTTCAACATGAAGCATCTACGACAAAAGTCAGCGAAGAGCAAATATTTTACTGTCAACAAAGAGGCCTTCGCCCCGAAGATGCACAATCTGTAATCGTGAATGGCTTTGTGAGAGATGTAGTACGTAGATTACCTTTAGAATTTGCAGTAGAAGCAAATAGGCTTTTAGAAATAAATTTGGAAGGCACAGTAGGTTAATGCTAGAAATTAATAACTTGCATGCACAAGTCGGGGGAACCCCGATTCTACAGGGTGTTACTCTGAGTATCAAAGAAGGCGAAACTCACGCTCTGATGGGCCCCAACGGTTCAGGGAAAAGTACGCTGGCATACATTCTCGCAGGGAAACCAGGCTATGAAGTAACCCAGGGTACGATTTCATTTGATGGCGACGACTTGGTCAAATTAGCTCCTGAGGAACGAGCACGCAAGGGTTTATTTTTGTCTTTCCAACATCCTATCGAGATACCAGGGGTTCGACTGGACCATTTTTTACGAGCTGGCTACAACGAGCTGATGAAAAGTAAAGAAGCCGAAGAATTAGACCCGCTCCAGTTTGATCGCCTAATCCGCACTAGAGCAAAATCAATTGATATGGATACTAATTTAATTAAACGCTCGGTGAATGAAGGTTTTTCTGGTGGTGAAAGAAAGCGGAATGAAGTTCTACAAATGGCGGTGCTAGAACCCAGGCTTCGGATTTTGGACGAAATCGATTCCGGGCTAGATGTAGATGCGTTAAGAGAAGTATCAGAAGGTATTAATCAATTAGGCACATCCCATTCATCAACATTAGTAGTAACGCATTACGAGCGAATATTAACTTATCTAAATCCTGATTTTGTGCATATCCTAATCAACGGGAAAATAGTTCACTCAGGAGATAAGACACTTGCGAAAGAAATTGAAGCTCATGGCTATGACTGGCTAAACCCTGAACAGGATTCATAATCTCCAGCAATGCCTCTAAATTCTCTTCCCACAATCACTCAGCAATTTGAATCTTTCGACACTGGACGAGGGACGTCCCAACCTGCTTGGGTCCGTAATTACCGTAAAGATGCATTTGCAGAATTTAGAGCAACGGGGTTCCCCACTGCTCGCAAAAATAACGAATTATGGAAATATACAAATGTTTCTCCCATTGCTTCGACAGAATATAAATTCCCTGCTACCGAAGCGAATAAAATACTAGAAACAGAAAATTATGACTTGCCTTGCCCTCGCGTATACCAAATTGTTTTCGTAGACGGTAAGTACGCACCTCTTCTCTCCAGTCAACCATCCAGAAACGTTACTGATGAAGCTGGCGTAATTACTGCATATGCCGAAAATCCGATTGTAGGAAGACTGGCAGACGGCATCGAGAACCAAAACCCTCTAGTTAAAAAAAGCTTAGGGCAGCCTTCGTCGATGGAAATGAAGCACTTTGTCGCACTAAACGCATCATTCCTAGACGATGGCGCATTCGTCTACATCCCAAATAATACTCATGTCGCAGAGCCCATTTATTTACTATTCATATCCACAGGCACTGGTGAAACTGCTTCTTATCCTCGGACTCTAGTTGTAACAGGGGAGAACAGCAGTGCTACGGTTCTACAGAGCTTCGAAGGATTAGGAAATCAATCTTACTTCACTAATGCAGTTACAGAAGTAATCGCTGGCCAGAATTCTTATCTGTCACTTTATAATTTCCAAAGAGAGAATAACCTCTCTTCACACGTATCTTCTACTTACATCGAGCAATACAGAGGAAGCCAAGTAGATTCAATAAGTATTGATATTGGCGGGCATTTAACGAGAAGAGATATCAAGTCAAAATTACTAGAGCCAGATAGTAAAATTAAGCTATATGGACTCTACTACGGGAGTGCAAATCAACACATTGATAATCACACATACGTTGAGCATATGGTCCCCTACACTTCTTCAGAAGAAGTGTATAAAGGTATCCTTGCTCAGAATTCTACTGGCGTCTTTGTAGGAGATGTATACGTACATCCTAAAGCGCAAAAAATAACTGCTAATCAAATCAATAAAAATATACTACTGTCCCAGTCTTCAAAAGTTTATACACAGCCAAAACTTCAAATATTTGCAGATGATGTGGTCTGTACTCATGGGGCGGCTGTAGGGCAATTGGACCTTGATGCAATTTTTTATATGAAAAGCCGAGGAATAAACGAACTGTTAGCAAAGCAGCTACTACTCAAAGGATTCACTTCTGATATTTTGCAGGCCGTAATTCACGATGCATTACGGCAGTACCTTGAGCAAGCAACACTAAATGCACTTGGGGAGGAAATTTATGTATGACATCAATTCTGTTCGTAAAGACTTCCCTATACTTCATCAAAAAATAAACGGCCATGATCTTGTTTACCTTGATAACGCGGCAACATCACAAAAACCTAAATCCGTAATCGATGAACTTGTAAATTATTATTCGAGCTATAATGCGAATGTGCACAGAGGTGCTCATACTTTAGCAGTTAAGGCAACGGTTGCTTACGAAGAAGCTCGGGAAAAAATCGCAGCTTTCATAAACGCCCCTTCTCCCGAAAATATCATATTTGTCAGGAACACTACTGAAGCCATTAACTTAATTGCACATACTTGGGCAATGGATAATATCCGAGAAGGTGATCGTATTGTTTCCACTGAAATTGAGCATCATTCCAATCTTGTTCCCTGGCAACACGTTGCAAATACTCAAAACGCTACATTAGAACTCATCAAGATAGACTCAAATTACGAGCTGGATTTAAGCGAACTTGACCAAATAATTAATTCAAAAACCCGGCTTGTAGCTCTTACTCATATGTCTAACGTGCTAGGAACAATTGTCCCGGTCAAAACAGTCGTGGAGGCAGCTAAAAAAGTTGATGCCAAAGTATTAATTGATGGTGCACAGAGCGTTCCTCACATGCGTGTTGATGTTCAGGATATAGGATGTGACTTCTTTACGTTTTCTGGACATAAAATGTTAGGGCCGACTGGCATTGGGGTTCTGTATGTTTCCACAACTATCTTAAAAGAACTCAATCCATTTCTTAGAGGCGGGGAGATGGTACTTGAAGTGACTTACGATCGCGCTAGCTGGGCGCCTCCCCCGATGAAATTTGAAGCAGGCACACCCAATATTGCTGATGCTATAGGCTTAGGAGTAGCAGTAGATTACCTAAATGAAATAGGTATAGACATGGTCCGACAGCACGAAGTATCGATCACTAACTATGCTTTAGAACGCTTTCATGAATTGGAAGAAATCACGACCTATGGTCCAAATGATACTAATATCAGAGGAGGTGTGATTTCATTCTATATTGACGATGTACATCCGCATGATATAAGCCAAGTTCTTGATAGTTTAGGGATTGCGATTCGAGCCGGCCATCACTGCGCCATGCCTCTGGTAAAAAGCAAGCTGCATGTACCTGCAACTGCAAGGGCAAGCTTCTACCTTTACAATACTGAAAGAGAAGTTGATCTATTAATTGATGGGCTCAAAAAAACGATGGAGTATTTCAGTAATGCAAATTCCTGAGGGCTTGGATGACTTGTATCAAGAAGTAATTCTTGATCATTACAAAAAACCTCGACATAAAGGATCTCTTGTTGCTCCTGATCTGAAATCAGAAGGTTTTAATCCTTTTTGCGGTGATCAAGTCATACTGTCTATAAAGCTATCAGATACTGGAAGTGTCAGTGAGATTGCTTTTGACGGTGAAGGTTGTTCAATAAGCCAAGCATCCGCTTCAATGCTTGTTAGTAACATCTATGGCAAACACTTGAGTCATGCAGAGACATTGATTACAGATTTTAAAAATATTATGCAAGGTGCAGATTTAACCACAGACCAAGAAGAAAATATGGGAGAGTTACTAGCTCTTCAGGGAGTAAGAGAATTCCCAATTCGAATAAAATGCGCCCTCTTAGGATGGACAACTTTACAAGATGCAATTTCTGAGTACAAAGCTCAAAGAAATTTCATTATTTAGAAGATGGAAGCGTAATTTCTGTAACTCCTTCACCTCCTTGCGGCCTAGAAGCAAATCGATAATCATCAACAAGCTCGCTTTGAGCTAAATATTCCCAAAGAATTCTTCTGAGAGTACCGCTTCCTTTACCGTGAATAACTCTAATCTGAACAAGTCCATCAGTGATTGCGTGACTCAGGAACCCTAAAAATGCCTCCAGTGCCTCATTAGAGTCCATACCGCGTACATCCAATTCGGTTTCTACGGAATTACCTGAGTAAAAATCTTTGCCTCTAGAGGTTACTAATTTCTGATTAGGCAGAGGTTTTTTCTCTGTCAATTTCAAATTGCTCATATGCAATTTCAGTTTTGCAGAGCCAACCAAAACCAAAGTGTTTCCGTGTTCATCAGGTTCCTCAAGTAACTCACCCACAAAACCCAAAGGCTCAATTTGTACAAAATCCCCAGTCTTTATCTCAGGTATGACATAGGCCGCACTAGGTTGTTTTTCGAGCCATTTTTTAGACTTCAGAGCTCGTTTTGTTTGGTCTAATTCTGCAAATGCATCATCAATTAGATCATTATCAAATCTTGAGCCAGACAATTTTAACCATTCGGCAAACGACGATGCCTTTTTCAGCTTAATCGTGACAGCTCGAACCTGTTCTATTAGTTGTTTCTTTGTTTCTAAAATCAAAGTTTCTTCTGACTTACTTATCTGCTCAATTTTGCGCCTGAGTTCATCTTCCAAATGCGCTGCCGCAATCCTTTGATTCTCTGCTTCTTCTAACTTCTTGCGCGTTGCAAAGCGTTCATTCTGAATATCTAGAAGAAGTTTCTCTGTCTCCTGATGTACGGGTGATAAAAATCTCAAAGCGTAATTGATTATCTGAAGGGGTAAACCTACCCTCTTAGCAGTTTCAATCGCATAACTTCGACCAGGAATACCTTGCGTTAGTTTATAAGTAGGCTCTAGCGTTGCGGGATTTAATTCAACACTAGAATTCTCAATTCTCTTGTGCTCTGTAACGTAAGAGGCAACCGAGCGATGATGTGTGGTAATTACAGAAAATGCCCCAATAACGTCAACTAAGTGCGACAGCACTGCAATTGCTAAAGCCGATCCTTCTTCTGGGTCCGTTGAACTGCCCAGTTCATCAAGCAATACGATCGAAGATGAAGTTGCAGATGAAATAATTTCTTTTATCGATAATAAATGAGAACTAAATGTAGAAATCGACTTCTCTAAATCTTGCTGATCCCCGATATCAGCAAAAACACCATCAACTATAGGTAGGCGTGAATTTCGATCACAAGGAATCATCAGCCCAGCCTGGCGCATCAAAATTAGTAGCCCCAATGTCTTCAGTGATGCAGTTTTACCTCCCGTGTTCGGTCCAGTTATCGCGATAGACATAATTTGCCCAGAAAATCTAAACGAAACTGGTATCGCGGAGCTCCCTAGTAGTGGATGACGTGCTTCAAGTAGCTCAATGCAATCAGATGCTTCAGTCAAGCCAACACCTTGATAAGTCATTGCGTAGCGTGATTTTGACAATGCCAAATCTAAACGCCCCGCAATATTTAACGCGGCAAGGCACTTAGATGCAGTACGAGCAATTTCCGTTGTTAAGTTCCGTAGTATGTGTTGAACTTCATCTTGTTCTGCCGCGTGCTTCTCTTTCCAATTATTCGTGGAATTAACAGCAGTAAACGGCTCCACAAATAATGTAGCACCAGAATCAGATACCGCATGAATAATTCCAGGAATTTGACCTTTATACTCAGCTTTTATTGGGAGTACCAACCTATCTGAGCGAAGAGTGACGATGTCATCTTGTAATGCTGTTCTAGCTTGCTCAGAATTAATCATTGATTCAAGTTTTTTCTCAGCTGCCTTGAACGCAGCTCTGCTTTCAAAACGTAACTGCGACAAACGAGGAGTTGCTTGATCAAGCAACTCTCCGTGGGAAGAAAGGCAATTCCTTAATTTTTGTTCGATAGCTTTGAAATCAGCGATGTTTCTCGTGAGGTCATACAACAAGGGAGTGTCAGTTCGAAGTTTTGATCCGAGGGATTTTGCTTGGCGTACATGCGAATATCCATCAGCCACTATTATCAGTTCCTCACCGGAAAGAATTCCTCCTTTAAGAGAACGTAAAAGTGCCGGCCTAGGATCTCGTGAGAGCGAAAAATTTTGAGCAAACTCAAGTATCCTATTTGCTTCTAAAGTTTCTCTCTGCAAATATAGAACTTGATCTGTATCAAATCTTGGCAAAAGGCTATAAGCAAGCTCGCATGACACAGGCGATCTAGTATGGGTACTCAACATTTCAATTACGCGAGGAAACTCAAGCGCCAATATTGATTTTTCTTGGACACTTAAATTTTCTCGGGCTGTAGGTTGGTTTGTCTGTTCCATAGGGGAATTTTACTAGTTTAATGCAATGATGGTACACCTGAACTACGCATGCTAGAATATTGCATTGGCCAGAGCATCTGAAATTGAAAATGAACGGAGTTTTCATGTTGGTCATAGGCCTTACAGGTGGTATAGGAGTTGGGAAAAGCGAAGTTGCGAATGTACTTTCAAGCTTCGGTGTACCGATAATTAATGCTGATAAAGAAGGGCATAAAACTTACGAGCACGGAACCATTGGCTGGCGAAGAATTGTAGAGCTCTTTAGCAGCGAGATACTTGGAGAGGATGGTGAGGTCGATAGAAAAAAACTTGCAGCACTTGTATTTAACGATTCAGATGCTCGCGCTTGGCTTAATGCTGCCATTCATCCGTTAATTCGAGAACAAGTAAGTAACGTTATTGGCTTCTACGAAAAGGTAGAAAAAAAGAAAATAGTAATTCTTGATGCAGCGCTTTTGTACCAAGCAAACTGGCATGATTTATGTGATGAGGTATGGTTAATTACCGCAAATCCTGTAGATTTGATATACAAGAGACTTGCCAAGAGAGGGCTCACATCTGAAGAAATCAAAAAACGACTCGATTCTCAGGGCGACTATGAAGCACTCATTGACCGCGCAGATGTTCATATAGAAAATTCTTTTTCTGTTAGAAATTTACATAAGACTGTGCACTCAATCTGGGCTGACAAAATCCAAGCATTACAGAAGGAAGATTAATCCATGGCAGAAAAAACTAAAGATTTGTACCAGCAACACAACATAGAAGAATATTTCGTCGAAGATGAACCTTATTATTTGCCTGTCGGTGATGAAATAGAAATCTTTGAAGCAGCTTATGCTCAGCGCGTTCCCATCCTTTTAAAGGGACCAACCGGCTCCGGTAAAACAAGGTTCGTAGAGCATATGTCCTGGCGCCTCAATGATACTCGCAAAAAAAATGATAAAGGCGTTCCAATCTCTCCACTAGTAACAGTTGCGTGCCATGAAGATCTCACTGCAAGCGATTTAGTCGGTAGGTATTTATTAGAACCTGAAGGAACAAGATGGATTGATGGTCCTTTAACTAGAGCCGTAAAGCATGGGGGTATTTGCTATTTAGATGAGGTAGTAGAAGCTAGAAAAGATACAACAGTATTAATCCATCCACTTGCTGACCATCGAAGGCTTCTCCATATCGAAAAAATTGGTGAGGTACTTGAATCACATCCTAATTTCCTTTTAGTTATCTCCTATAACCCCGGATACCAAAGTGCGCTAAAGGATCTAAAACATTCCACTCGTCAAAGATTTGTAGCAATAGAATTCGATTTTCCTCCTAGAGAGCTTGAAGGCCCCATTATTGAACATGAAAGTTCAATTGAATCATCTATTGCTAGTCAATTAGCGCTACTAGGCGAAAAAATCAGGAACCTTGTTGGTCAAGGATTGCAAGAAGGAGTAAGTACTCGACTATTAATTTATGCAGGGAAATTGATACAACAAGGCATTTCTCCCAGACGGGCGTGTGAAGTTGCCGTGGTATGGGGTTTAACCGATGACCATGAAACTCAGGCGAGCGTAATGGAAGTAGTTACCTCAATATTTCCATAAAAGATAAATTTCATGTCCATAAGTACTGAATCAGAAATTTTTATTGCATCATTGAAACATGCTCTTGCCAACAGGGAGTCCATTTTTGATGCAATCGATGGAGCAAAGCTAGCTTCAATTTTGATTCCGCTGCAATTCCATGACAACAAATGGCATGTAATTCTCAACGTACGATCGCAGAATGTAAGCCTCCATCAAGGTGAAATTGCTTTCCCTGGAGGAAAATTAGAAGACGATGATGAAAATATGTTTTCATGTGCACTAAGGGAAACTTGGGAAGAAATGGGAATCTCACCAAATACAGTTGATGTCTTAGGGAATTTAGATGGAGTTTTGACAAGAACGAACTATCTCGTGTTCCCTGTAGTAGGAGTTATTCCTCACCCTTATGAGTTTGATACTAAATCAAAGGAAGTAGAGGAAATCATAGAAATCCCCTTACATTCTTTAATGGATGACGAGGTTCTTCGTTATGAAGCGCGCCTTAATCCAGACGGAAGCTTGCTCAAGCGAGTGGCTTTCGCGCATGAAAAGTATTTGGTGTTTGGTGCAACAGCTTGGATTCTCAGTCAATTTGTAGAAATTGTTAAATCTATGAACTATATTCGACCATTACAGGAGATTAAGTGACGAACGACCACGGTCAATTAATTAGTGAGCTTAAAAAGCACCCTTCTGCATTAATATCTGCATATGAAGGTGCAGTAGATTCAGTTTCCAAAACTCTAGGACCAGCACCGACCATGCGTTGGGCCCAAGACGGTGTCCGTATTGCCCAGCAGGGTCCTCGTGCGTGGGAAGCAGCTACAGAATATTTCAGAGCATCTTCCGACGTTGTAAAGTTAATCGGCTTTCCTCAATTTGAACGGTGGGTTGAGAGCGGGATTGAACTAACCGTCGAAGCTCCAGTTATAGCGGCTGCATTTTTCAGAGCCAGTCCAAACGTACTTCCAGTATTAGCTCCCAGGCATATCTCTGGTTGGGCTTCGTTAGGGCGAGGTCTTTCGAGAGGTACATGGAAATCTTCAAGTCTGGCTGCCAGGTTTTTTGATATAAGTGATGAGTTAGTCCAAAACGTCAATTTCCATGAAATGCAGCTTTTCGTCGCACTGGTACAAAAGCTTGCCTCACGTTCCTATGACCTTGCTGCTGAAGCTTTAGTGCTTGGGCAAAGAGTGTTGCCCAACGTCACAGAAAAAGAAGAAGTTATTTCATTAGCAACAGTACTTGCCGAGACTAGTTGGCGCGAGGTCAGGGGCTCATTTGAAGCAGCTAGTCGAGTTACCCTGTCGATTGAAAAGCGTCTGCGGCCGAGGTATTTTGCATTGGCAGAAAGATTAGCGCAGAACGGGCTAGTTAACGTCGCCGGATTCATGGTAGATAGTTCCCAATCATTAGCTAAATTACCGCAAGACGAGCAATCTCAAGTACTAGAGCGAGCTGAAGTGCTAGCCGATTCATCCGCAGAAGCTGTAAGTGCATTTCTAAGAACCGCACCTCATGTGCTAGACCGAATTAGCCTCGCGCAGTTGGAAATATGGTTCAATCGAGGCCTTGAATATTTAATCGACAATCCTGATGCTGGAGTAGCTTATTTCAAATTAGAGTCGGCGCGCGCTGAAAATCTTATAGACCAGCTATCTTCAAGCATCGAATTCGAGAAGGTGCAAAGTTTACTTCGCATGTATTCAAATGCTTTAGCGGGCACTGAAGTTGAACTGAATACCACTGCAGATATTACTCATCGAAATATCGGCTGGCTTTCTGTGGAACTTGCCACTACAGATGGAAAAAGCGTTTTTCTACCACCAGTAGTGGATTCTTACGAATCGAAAAAGGAAAATTTTGCTTGGCTTAAAGTGGTAACGACCCATCAAATTGGGCATTTGGAATTTGATAGTTTCAAGTTTAATTTTGAAGTTCCGTCATCCAATTTCAATGATTACCGTCAAGGATTGGCAGAAGGTATTGGGGTTGTACCAAGTTCAACTGACATGTCTTCATTTTTTGATTTATTTCCTGAGCGAGCGCTAGCAGCAGATATTTTATCCATCGTAGAAGGTACTCGAGTTGATACGCGCTTAATTTCTCAGTATCAAGGACTAGCGTCTGACTATAGACGTGTTCAAAATGAAACACTTGGAAAGCGCCAGCCCATTCAAAATATGCCAGCTAAGCAAGCTCTCGTTGAAATGCTTATTCGGCTAAGTTTGAATGAAAATGAACCTATTCGCGTTCCCAAAAAATATTTATACGAAGCAGCCCAATTGGCAGGGTTAATGCAAGCAATAAAAGACCAATCTTCTAAAGTTGAAGACTCCGCTGAAGCAGTTATTCGTATGTATCATTCACTTTCAAAAGTTGCAAATGAATTAATCCCTCCAGACGACTGGGAATTATTAGACCCATCTAATGCTAGTTATGAAGAACCTACCCTCGAGGAAATAATTAAACAACTTCTTTCAGATTCAGAGCAGTCACAAGAAGAAGCCTCAGGTGATGACTATGAATCGCCTGATGATGTTGATTATAGGGGGGATTTCAAGCCTGAAATGGTTCAATTATTATCACAAATGCGGGGTCAACCAGAGGCCGGTGATGAGGATGGCAGCGAAAATACCCAAGGGATTTCACAAGCTGAGATTGAACAGGCATTAAGGGACTCCACTGAGATAGATTTTGATGACGATGCTGAAGTCACCACCGTAGCAGCAAACATGATGAAGGAAATGGGCACTGATATGCCCCAAAACCCAGCAGGGTCTGGGTACAATCAGATTCCGCATGTAGACGAAGAAGGTGGTCCATTAGAGGCATTGGAGCCTCGCTCTTTTGCGTACGATGAATGGGATTTTCGAGCTAATGACTATAGGCCCAGATGGTGCATCGTACAGGAACGTTTAGGGGTATCGGGAGAAACCTCTTTCTACAATGACACTCTTCATTCTTATGCAGGCTTGGTCGATCAAATAAAACGCCAATTTGAATCAGTACGACCAGAAATGTATAGAAAGGTGAAAAGGCTTCCTGAAGGAGAAGATGTCGATATTGATGCTGGAATCGAAGCATTAATCGACCTTAGAAATCGAATGACTCCAGATGAACGAATTTATTGGCGCAGAAACAAAGATGAACGTGATGTAGGTGTTGTTTTTCTACTAGATATGAGTGCATCGACTGCAGAGGCTGTAGAAGAAAGCACTAAAGAATCTGAATGGAATGCTCCAGGTGATCCCGTTGCTTACACTGCTTGGTTGAGAGCAAGAAGGGGTGAAACCGCACGTCGTCCTTACAAGAGAATCATCGACGTAGAGAAAGAGTCAATGGTTTTGCTTATGAATGCCTTAGAAGCAATTGGTGACCGCTACGGTGTTTATGGGTTCTCTGGTTTCGGAAGAGAAAATGTGGAATTTTATGTAATAAAAGAAGTTGATGAGCAACTTACAGATCGCGTCAAACGCAGGTTGGATAAAGTCGCACCTTTACATGCAACCAGAATGGGACCCGCAATAAGGCATGCCACTACAAAATTAAGCAAAATAGATGCAAAAACAAAATTCATGTTTGTCATAAGTGATGGTAGACCACAAGATAGAGGTTATTCGCGTGAGGGTGTGGAAAAAGAATATGCGGTACAAGACACTAGAATGGCCCTTATGGAAGCAAGGCAAATGGATATAACCCCGTTTTGTCTAACTGTAGATCGTAATGGACATGATTATCTACGCACAATGACAGGAGATTTGAACTACGAAGTGCTTCCCGACATAATGGAACTCCCTCGACGTTTACCCCAGTTATACAAAAAAATCACCCTGTAACATTTATTGGAGAAAATTTAATGGACTTCGAGCTTGAGTGGACAAAAGACCAGGAAGCTTTCAGGAAAGAAGTTCGTATGTGGCTTCAAGATAATGCTCCTACCATATTTGAACACCCCGATCCTGCCAATTTAACTGAGGAAGAATATTTACTCCAACGATCGTTTGGCAAAGCTCTAGGATCCAAGGGATGGTTATATCCCACTATGCCAATTGAATATGGAGGCGGCGGCCTCCCAATGGATCTTGCCATGATCCTTGAAGAAGAATTGGATCTTTACAATCTTGCGCTCCCACCGTATTACGACACAGGCGGAAAGCTTGGATCTATGGCTATATTAGTCTGGGGGGAGCACCAGCAAAAATCTTATTTCTTACCCAAAATATTAAGCGGAGAAATTAGAACATGGCAATTGTTAACAGAACCGGAGTCAGGCTCAGATTTAGCTAGCGTGAAAACGACTGCAATTCTTGATGGTGACGAATACGTAGTCAATGGAACAAAAATTTATGTTGGAAGCAACCATGGGGCTGAGTATTCCTGGACAATAGTAGTAACCGACCCAGGCGGTGAACGACATAAAAACCTTGGATGGCTAATGATTCCAATGAATTTGCCAGGGATCACTGTAGAACCGATGGATCTATTATTTGTCGGTGGGGAAAGAGGAGCTGCTAGCGGCATAAAAAATACAGTTTTTTTTGATGATGTTAGGGTTCCTGCCTTTAATTTGATTGGAGGAGAAAATAATGGTTGGAAAGTAGCGAGTACGCATCTAGAAATTGAGCATGGCCTGCTCCGTAGTGCGGTACGTGGAGATCCTTTAACTGAAAGAATTGTCGAATATGCCAGAGAGAACAAAAATGGTGGGCATTTTTATATTGAAGACCCTTATGTAAAGGAACGATTAGTCGATTTCTTTATCGATACCGAAGTTACTAGGCTACTACATTTCAGAAATTACGCTTGGCGATCCCAAGGCAAGCAATTAACTTATGAAGGCGCTCAAGCATACTTATTTCAAAAGCGCTCTCAACTAACAAGAGCACGTGCAGTTCTCGATATTTTTGGCTCTCAAGCTTTGATTGCAGACCCTGACCCCGAAGCCATAGGTGGTGGTCATATAGAAATTCACCAGCGATCTTCAATTGTTGATCAACACCCTGGAGGAACTGCGGAGATTCAAAGAGTAATTATCGCGAGACGTTTGGGAATTGGCAGATCCGAGAGGGAAGAGCCAGGGAAGCTTAATTAACATGGATCTATTACTTAACGAACAACAATTAATGCTTCAATCCACTGTTCAGGATTTATTAAAAAGAGATTTCACTAAAGAACGGCTTGCTGAGTTTGATAGTGGGAAGGCAGACTTAAAAGATCAATGGGATTCGGTTTGTTCAACAGGTATTTTAGGGAGTCTTATACCTGAGAAATATGGAGGTATTGGAGGGTCTTTTTCCGACACTGGGGTAGTTTTTCAAGAGCTCGGAAAAGGTCCTTTACCGGGGCCCCATTTTACATCGTCTGTTCTAGCCGCGAACTTAATTATCCAATGCGGAACTGAATCACAGAAGCATAATTATCTACCTAGAATTGCAGAGGGGAAATTTATTTTTTCCGTAGCAATTTCTAATTTGAATCAAAGCGTCAATACTATCTTTGAAGATTTTCGTTTAGCACAAAACGGAGTAAGCGGTGTCAGACTCAACATTCCTGAGCTCCGCTTAGCAACGCACGTTATAGTGCCGTTTACTAGCGAGCCCGGTATCCAAGGATTGGCTGTAATACCTACCAATACTTACGGACTGTCTATTAGGCCTCTAACTGGGATGTCCACCGAGCAATATGAACTGAAAACCGAGAATGCAGAAATTGAGGAAATTCTAACTGGCTTCAAACTTAGTGCTTTCTCCAGCGCGCTTATACAATCCACTGCCCTTTTATGCTCATTTCAGGTTGGAGGATTAGAGCGTGTTCTTGAAATGTGCTTAACCTACAGCAAGACCCGTCACCAATTTGGTCAACCAATCGGACGCTTTCAGCGCGTCCAAGATCACATCATAGATATAGTAAATTATCTCGATAGTGCAAAATGGGCTACTTATGAGGCGCTGTGGAAATTAGATACTGCCCAAGAATCTAAAGTAGGAATCCATATGGCTGGATCACTAGCGTCTGAAGGATACTATTTAGGCTGTAATGCTGCCCATGATGTACATGCAGGTGTGGGGATTATCAGGGAATATGGGCTAACTTTGCATACCAAAATGTCACGAACTTTATATAGCTATCTTGGAAATCCTAGGTACCATCGCAATGAAATTGCTAAGGCTCTTTATTTTTAATAGGACATATTTTGCTTAAGCCGTACCGTGTAATCGACTTAGCTGATGACAGAGGTATTTTTTGTGGGAAAATACTTGCGGATTTGGGTGCCGAGGTCATAAAAATCGAACCGACCACTGGCGATCCTGCGCGGCGTTTAGGTCCATTTATAAATAATGATCCCGGAATTGAAAACAGCCTTTACTGGCAATTGTATTCTGCAAATAAAAAAAGCTTCGCTCTAGATATTCATTCACCAATGGGTAAGGAAATATTATTAAAACTTATACCCTCCTGCGATATTTTGATTGAATCTTTTGCTCCCGGAACGTTGGGTAAATTAGGACTAGGATGGGATACATTAAAATCAATCAATAGCCAATTAATTCAAGTCTCAATTACTCCGTTTGGGCAAACAGGTCCTTACAAGAATCACCTAGCAACAGACATCATTGGCTCAGCCCTTAGCGGATTTGCCCATCTTACTGGGGACTCTGACAGACCACCTGTACGAGTGAGTATTCCTCAGTTTTGGTTACTTGGTGGAGCCACAGGAGCTACGGGTGCAATGATTGCGCTTCAAAGCAGAGTTCGAAATAAGGTAGGACAATTGGTAGATGTTTCGTGCCTAGAATCTTTGACGCGTACACTTTCGCATGCCCCTCAATTTTGGGATATGAATGAGGTAATTCTCAAACGTTCCGGTCCATTCAGGCCTGTGGGCGAAAAAAATGCACTTAGAGTAAATTTCGAGTGCCAAGACGGCTACGTCAATTACATTCAACCAGGAGGAGCTACTGGGGGTAGAGCAATGGCCGCGTTAAGCACATGGATGGAAGAAGAGGGAGAAGGACATCCATTGCTATCATCCACAGATTTCGGTGAATATGGTTTTGGGCAAATCCCAACTGATCTCCTTAATATTATGAATTCAACTTTAGAATTATTTTTCAAAACAAGATCAAAAATATACCTATCTGAAGAAGCAATCAAACGCCGAGTCCTTCTATTTCCAGTCAATAATCCTTCGGATATATACACTTATCCCCAATTACTTGCGAGAGGTTTTTTCCGGGAAGTCACAATGCAAAACAGTCAGAAAATTTTTACATTGGGTCCCTGGATTCAATCCTCTGATTATGCGATTCCAGTCAAAACGGCTCCTTCACTTGGAGAACACACTGATCAAATTCTAGAAGAACTGGGTCTAAGCAGGAGTGAAATACAATCCTTAATTGATAACAGGATTGCTAAATGAAACATCCATTTGAAGGCTTAAAAGTATTAGATTTTTGCTGGGTAGTAATAGGACCTATGACAACTCGGTATTTTAGCGACTATGGAGCTACCGTTATAAGGGTAGAGTCTGGTTTAAGACCCGATGTAATCAGGCATGGCTTACCTTTCGCCGGAAATAAACCAGGAGTAAACAGAAGTGGTTACTGGGCAAATTATAATAGCGGCAAGCTTGGGTTAAGCCTTAATATGTCTGATCATAGAGCTCGTGAAATCGCCTTTAAACTTGCAACTGAATGGGCTGACGTCATAACCGAAAATTTCACGCCAGGAACCATTGAAAAATGGGGGTTGAGTTACGATAAGATAAAAAATAAAAACCCAGGCGTGGTTATGTTTAGTGCTTCAATGCTGGGGCGTGGCGGACCTTATGACGCCCAACCTGGGTTTGGACCAGTACTGACAGCATTGTCCGGGCATACCAATTTCACTGGCTGGCCGGACAGAGTCCCAGTTAGTCCTTATGGGGCTTATACTGATTTCCTAGTCCCCTATTTAGCTTTTTCTGCAATATGCGCTGCTCTAGACGAAAAAAGAAGAACTGGAATTGGCCAATACCTTGATCTTTCTCAATTAGAGGCCTCTTTGTATTTTTTGGGAACTCCAGTAATGGATTTTTTAGCCAATAATAATATCCAAGAACGATCAGGTAATCAGGATCCAGGAATGGCTCCTCACGGAATATATAAATGCTTTGGAAATGATCGATGGTGCGCCATTGCGTGTGAATCTGACCAGCAATGGCGTTCACTAGCAAAGTTGATTGGTCAGCCGCAACTCGAAAAAGATGTACGTTTTTCATCATTAGCAGCTCGTAAAGCAAATTCAGGTGAATTAGATAAGATTGTGGAGCAATGGACGATCCTTCACTGCCCAGACGAGGTCATGAATATTTGCCAATCGGAAGGTGTACCAGCAGGTTCAGTAAGAGACTCCAAGGATTTGTTTGATGACCCTCAGCATATCCATCGAAAGCATTTTATCTACATGGAGCACGCGGAAATGGGTACCTATGCCTCAGACTCCAGCGGATTAATCATGTCTGAAACACAGCCAAATTATCGTCCTGCTCCATTACTAGGAGAGCATACTCATAAGGTGATTACAGAAATGCTTGGGATGTCTAATGAAGAATTTTCCTTACTTCTATCTGAAGGTGTATTCGACTAATCGGCCCATAAGTTTTACCATCCACTAACTCGCGATTTTATGTCAGGAGTTTTAATGTCTGGATTTCTTGAAGGAAAAGTTGCTTTAATCACAGGGGCTGGTAGCTCAATTGGTATGGGCAAAGAAATGTCTCTTGCACTTATAGAAGAAGGCGCAAAAGTAGCGATGATGGACATCAATCGTGAATCTTTAGCGCTAAGTGTTAATGAAGCCCTTGAAATAGGAGGCGAATCGTCTGCAATCGGTATCGTTGGCAGTATTGATACATGGAGTGACGCCTCAGAGGCTGTTTCCCAAACAGAGAGCCAATTAGGTGGTATCCATATATTAATCAACAATGCTGGTGTTAGAACTCACGCTAAAACCCCTACTGGAGACTCGCCCTTTTGGAATCTTACGCCAGAAGAATGGCAACGTGTTATATCAGTAAATGTAAATGGAACCTTCATGATGACACGTGCCGCGATCGAACCAATGCTTCGCCAAAAATGGGGCAGGATTATCGGGGTAACTACAAGCTTAGACACGATGATAAGGGGTGGTAATCTTCCTTATGGGCCATCAAAAGCAGCAATTGAGGCTTTCGTAGCATCTATTGCGCAAGATCTTGAAGGGACTGGTGTCACAGCTAATGTCTTAATTCCTGGTGGTGCCACCAATACCAACTTCATTCCTGAGGATACTAGTTATATACGTGACCAATTGATTCAGCCAAATGTGATGCGCGACCCTATAAAATGGCTAGCTTCTGATGAAGCCGATGATTTCAGCGGTAATAGAGTAATCGCTTCAAACTGGAATAATGCACTTTCGCTGGAGGAACGACTATCAGTTGCAGCCGCGCCTGCGGCTTGGCCTCAGCTTGGTAGAAAACTCAATCAGGGGGACCGTTAATGGAAATCGATCATTCAAAACTTGAAGAAACGGCGCTCTCTTACTTATGGATGCCCACTCAAGATTGGACAGAATTGGCTGAAGATGGCATTACTGTTATGACTGAAGCAAAAGGCGTACATATCAAAGACTCTAAAGGCAATTGGGGCTTTGATGGAGTAGCAGGTCTTATGCTGGTTAACGTGGGTCATGGAAGGCAAGAAATTGTCGATGCAATTAGTGCGCAACTCAGCACCCTACATTATGCAAATACTTTCAAATTCCCCGCCGCGCCAACCATAAAATTTGCTGAGAAAATTGCTTCCCTTACGCCAGGAAATCTCAATCGAACTTACTTTACAAGTGGTGGTTCTGAAGCAGTTGAAACTGCTTTAAAAATTGCATATCGCTATCATTACAATCGGAATGAGCCTCAACGGAAAAAATTCATCGGTCGAGAAGGTTCTTACCACGGAACGACACGTGGGGCACTTAGCGTATCCACTTCATCCTATCTGGATCGTCCAAGTTACTCAGAAATCCTGCCTGACAATTTCATAATGGCGCCGCAGCCTTACTATTACCGCAGGAATAATGCTGCGTTAACACATTCGGAATTTAGCATAGATTGTGCAAAGGCAATCGAAAACATAATACTTGAAGAAGGCCCGGAAACGATTGCAGGGGTGATAGCAGAACCAGTTTCATTTTCCGCAGGAGTTGCAGTCCCTAGTAACGACTACTGGCCAATGTTGCGCGAAATCTGTGACCGCTACGGTGTTCTTTTAATTGCTGACGAAGTCATAACTGGTTGGGGCCGTACAGGGAAGTGGTTCGCAGTGGATCATTGGGAGGTTACACCGGACATAATGACTATGGCAAAAGGCATAACTAGTGGATATTTCCCTGTAGGTGCATGCGTCGTAACTGATTCGGTTTTTGAATATTTTAAAGGCGATACAGATAAAACTTACAGGCATGGTATTACGTACGGAGGGCATCCAGGCGGTGCAGCAGCAGGTCTAGCTAATGTAGCAATCATGGAGCGTGAAGGATTAATTGAAAATTCAGCAAAAATGGGGCAATTAATGCTAGACCAATTGAATGCTCTTGTAGATCATCCGACTGTAGGTGATATCAGAGGATTAGGTTTGATGTGTGCTGTCGAGCTAGTTAGCGACAAAGAGACCAAAGAACCTCTATCAGACAATTCAAAAGCAATAAAACTGTTGAATCAAAAAATGACAGAAGGAGGTCTCTACACAAGAGCAAATCGCCAAGTATTCTTCGCGCCTCCATTGAGTGTTACTGAGTCTGACATCACTCAAATGGTACAAATATTTGCCGAATCTTTGTCTGCAACAGAGCACAGTTTGGGCTTAGGGTAATTCCAGTTTGTTTTTACTAAGTTGATCATTTTGCTAGAATCCGTATTAATTGAATAATAAGCGCATATTGCGCGTGATAAGAGGACGACATGACTACAGAGCAGTCTATAGACTTAGAAATAATAGTAGACGGGGATGGGCATATTATGGAAGACATGGAATCCATGATGAAGTTCCTCCCTCCAAAATTTCGAGACAACCCAGCGCTGGGATTAAATGCTACTATTTTCCCTGCTATCGACACTCATCATTCAGGACACTTTGTAGAAACCCCAGGTCGTCGTGACCGTGGAGGCGCTTTTGTTGGTCCCGATGGCTGGGAAGTCTTTCTCGACGAAGTCGGAATTGACGCGACTGTTCTCTATCCAACTAGGGGCCTTGCATATGGCAGGATTGTGAGCAGAGATTGGGCAATTGCAGCCGCGCAGGCATACAACAATTGGCTCTACGATACTTATACAAATCGCAGTTCCAGGTTCAAAGGCGTTGGATTAATTCCAATGCAAGAGCCTATGGAAGCTGTCAAAGAGCTTCGGCGTTGTGTTGAAGAGCTCGGATTTGTAGGTGCAATGCTTCCATCAATGGGGCTACCTGACCAATTGGGTTCAAAAATTTATTGGCCAGTATATGAAGAAGCAAATCGTCTAGGCTGTGCAATAGCTATTCATGGCGGTTCGCATTCAGGCCTGGGACTGGACCATTTAAATGTATATGCTCCTATCCATGCACTTGGTCATCCAGCAGGGCAGGCAATTGCTTTTGCGGGAATGGTTTTTAACGGTGTTTTCGAAAGATTCCCAAACGCTCGTTTCGGATTCCTTGAAGGCGGTATTGGTTGGTTTATCATGTGCCTCGAACGATTCGATCGATCACATGCGACGCATATGGAATACCAATTGCGTGATGATGACATGCTTGGTCCCAAAATTGGTGATAGCGTAACCGAATACATACAAAAACAAATTGACCTTGGTCGTTTGTTTATTGGATGTGAAGGAGAAGAACCTGCTATTGCATTCGCTGTCAGCCAAGTAGGTAATAAACCTTTCTTCTTTTCCACAGATTTTCCTCACGAAGTGACGACAGAGACATGCAAGCACGAGTTAGGGGAATTGCTAGAGAATGAAGGGTTGACAGATGAAGATAAAGAAGCAATTCTTCACAAAAATGCCCGAAGGTTTTACAAGATTTAAAGTCAGGAGAAGCATCAATGCTGTCTATTGAGAAAAACGAATTACTAACTAAAGTTGGACCTGGGACTCCTACTGGAGAGCTCATGCGACGCTACTGGCACCCTATTGCGGCGGCAGGGGAATTGCTAGAAAAGCCCACTAAGCCAGTAAGATTACTAGGGGAAGATCTTGTTCTTTATAAGGACAAATCAGGCACTTTAGGTCTAATTGATCGCTTCTGTCCGCATCGTCGGGTTGATCTCACTTATGGAATTCCAGAAGAAAATGGATTGAGATGCATGTACCATGGCTGGATGATGGATGAAACCGGCCAATGTATAGAACAACCATTTGAAGAAACTGTTAGACCTGATGGTCGGTTTAAAGAAAAAGTGAAAATTGCAGGCTACCCAGTAGAAGAGCTGGGAGGGCTAATCTTTGCGTATATGGGGCCACAGCCTGCACCTTTACTCCCGCGATGGGAGCAGCTTACATACGACAACGCAATACGTGATATTGCTATTACGGAACTGCCTTGTAATTGGTTGCAGGCTCAAGAAAATTCTGTGGATCCCGTTCATACAGAATGGCTACATTTCTACTATGGAAACTATGTAAGGCGCGGCTTGGCTATGGCTCCAGAAAGCCAACCAAAAACTATCAAAATTGCATTTGATGCATTTGAATATGGGATCGTCAAACGTCGACTGCAACAAGGCTTCCCTGAAGATGGAGAAGATTGGGCCAAGGGACATCCAATCATGTTTCCAAATATTTTGTTCGTTGGTGACCAAGTCAGAACTACCACTCAGTGGCGTGTTCCTATTGATGATGAGAATACCTACCATGTGTCTTACTATGTGTATCGACCTGCTCCAGGCCATCAGGCCCCTCATCAAGAGGTCGCAGCCTATCGATACACTCCTTTGTACGAACCAGATGGACGCTTCTTTACCGGAATTACATTTAACCAGGACTACATGTGCTGGGTTACACAAGGAGCAATAGCCCAACGAGATAAGGAAATGCTAGGAGAATCTGATGTAGGGCTGATTCTTTTCCGTAAAATGGTCGAACAGCAAGCTCAGATTGTTGAGGATGGAGGAGACCCGATAAATACCTTCAGAGATCCTGCCATCGCGGGTTATATTGAACTTCCAATGGAAAGCGTTAAGCACGGTATAAAGCCGGACGGTAAATATAGGCCAGGCGAAGGTGGCGATAGCCCTATAGTTCCTGACATAGAAAAAGTATTACAAACTTGGGTAGAAAATATTCCCGTCGAGGCAAGGCCTCAAAACGAGTATTTATTCTAAAAACAAAACCGGATTGGAGCTTATATGTCTAGAGAAATTGATGAAATCAAGTACGAAGTTGCTATGGCTACGAGAATACTTTCGCACATGGGACTTGCGACTGGTGTCACTGCTGCATTAGGACATGTCAGCATGAGGGTACCAAACCAGCCTGATAAGTTTGTAGTCAAGGGTAGAGGGTATGCAATAGACGCCCTAGAGGAAATGCAGTACTACGACATGATTGTTTGTGATCTTGAGGGCTATAAAATTGACGGTCCAGCAAGATCGACTCAATGCTCTGAAGTCAAAATCCATTCCTCGATCTATAAATCCAGGCCTGATGTTCATTCAGTAGTTCACGTCCATCCTAGAAATGTCGTATTGATGACTGTTCTTGGAGAACCTATCAAGCCGATGGCACAAGAAGGGGCTCCAATGGTGCAGGCACAGCCACATCCTCTTTATCCGCACACAAAGACCGTATGGAGTGATGAAGAAGGAACTGACTTAGCTAAAACTCTCGGTGATAGCAAATTTGTACTTATGCAAGGTCATGGCGCATCTATGACCGGCAAAACTCCCGAAGATTCGGTCATCAGCATGCTTCAGCTTGAAGAGCAGGCTAGAATGAATTACTGGGCCCTGGTAGCCAAAGGAAGTGATCATCCTTTTATCCCAGACACTCTAGTTAATGAGATAACCGATAGGCCTCCTCAGCATGAATACCCGCATTTTAAAGAGCTCATGCGTGCTATAGGAGGAAATCCTCCTAGAGACGGTGTTTGGAATTCGTATAAAAAGAAAGTTTCTGGCGGAATGGTAGCTCCATAAGAACCTATTTATTCGCATCATAGAATTATTCTGCCCGGCATATCATGGAGCCACATCTTGCAAAATAAGAACGAGTCTTTATGAAAATTATGCTCGTAACTGACGCTTGGCGTCCTCAAGTTAATGGCGTGGTGCGTACCTATGAAAATGTAATTTCTCATATAGAGCGTAACGGTACTCACAAATTCGAAATTATCGAACCTTCCTTGTTTGCCACAGCACCCCTTCCCGCTTACCCGGAAGTTAAGATGGTTCTACAACCTTGGAAAGTAGGAGGAATGCTGAAAGACGCGGCATTTGATGCAATACATATTGCTACAGAAGGCCCACTAGGGGTAGCCGCTAGGATTTGGTGCAATCGAAAAAAAATCCCCTACACCACTGCATACCACACTAGGTTCCCGGAGTATTTCCATGAATACCACGGGGTCCCAACAAGAATTGGATATCGATATATCGACTGGTTTCACAAAAAATCAGAGAGAATTTTTGTACCTACAGAAACAATGAAGAACGAGCTTGAGAAAAATAATATCAAACCAGAAAAAATCATATGGCCAAGGGGAGTGAATAAATCAATTTTCAATCCTCAAAGACGGCGTGCTTTTGCTGAGTATGAGCGCCCAATTTGGCTATATGCAGGGCGCGTAAGCGTAGAAAAAAGCATTGAAGATTTCCTTAAGCTTCCTGCCGCAGGAACAAAAATAGTAGTAGGAGATGGGCCTAGCAAAGCAACGTTGCAATCCAAATATCCTAATGTAGTGTTCACTGGTTACAAATACGCTGAAGAATTAGCTGAATATTACGCTTCCGCAGACGTTTTCGTATTCCCAAGTAAAACAGATACATTTGGAGTCGTTATTCTAGAAGCAATGTCCTGTGGTACACCTGTAATAGCCTATGATGTCACGGGGCCACGGGATATTCTAACTTCAGGCGTTTCTGGGTATTGTTCAGAGAAATTAAGTGAATTATGCGAACCTGCATTATTACTAGATAGGCAGGCAGTTTATGACGATAGCACGCAATGGACTTGGGAAAGAGTAGCCGAAATTTTTTTGGATAATATAGTTCTGCACCCGGGAACTCGAGATTTACGTAGCATGGATGAGTGATGTGTGCTAATATCCGCCTATGAAATTTGGATTCAATTTCACCATATTGACATGTTGCTGTTGCCGTAAAATGTAAGGCCGCAGGCTAACACGCTTTAATTTACACTGCGCCCTTCTCAGCTAATCAATGAGAAGGGCGCGGCTTTTTGAATAACAGGGAGGCTTTTATGACTACACGTGCACCAGTGCCAATTGTTCGAGGTGTGAAAACTATAGAAGAAAAACTCAAAATGGATTATTCCAAAGGAGTTCTTCCGTATATCCCAGAAGAGGTTGATGATTTTGAAACTGAAGCTACCAGGTATTTGAATGGTGAATGGCCGTCAGAAGCTGAATTCATCATGTACCGGCTAGTACGCGGGGTGTACGGTCAGCGGCAACCAGACGTGCAAATGATGCGTATCAAGGTACCAGGTGGCGCAATGACCGCAGATCAAATGGACGCTTTTGGCGAACTGGTTTCGAAATATGCGCCTCTTAAGAAAGGGCACGTAACTACTCGTGAAAATATACAAGTTCATTTCGTAAAACTTGATGATACGCCACATGTAATGAGAATCCTCGGTGAAGCAGGCCTTGTCACTCGTGAGGCTTGTGGGAATACGGTACGAAACGTTGCGGGCGATCCTTTGTCTGGTGTAAAGCCAGAAGAACCTTTTTATGTAGCTCCTTACCTGACCGCCTATGCAAGATATTTTGTCAGGCATGAATATACTCAAGTGTTGCCAAGGAAATGGAAAACCGCCTTCTGTAGTGGAGGAGATGATGAAGTCGTTGCTGATATACACGATTTAGCTTTCATTCCTAAAATTAAAGACGGAGAGAAAGGGTTTGAGATCAGAATTGGGGGCGGGACTTCAATTATGCCTCGGACGGCTTGGGTATTATCTGAATTTACGCCTGTTTCTGAATATTTAAAAATTGCAGAAGCCGCAATACGAGTCTTTCATCGAACTGATGAGTTGCGAAAAAACAAAATGAGAGCTCGAATTAAGTTCTACGTAGATAGAATCGGTATCGAAGCTTTTAAAGAAGAAGTGAATAAAGAGCTAAAAGGTGATTGGGCAAAAGCAGATTTCGATCCAACTCCATGGATGGAACTTCCTCCAGAGATGATTGATGAGCCGCCTGCGCTAGTTGATGTCGACTCGTCACGCATTGAACCAGATTTCCTTAAATGGAAAAAAACAAATACTTTGGCTCAGCAACAAGAGGGTTACTACGTCGTGTACGTCACTCTTCCGCTTGGCGACATTAGTGAGGCACAATTCCCTCTACTTTCAGATGCTGCACGAAAATATGCAGGTGGTCGAATCCGCTTAACAACTGAGCAAAATTTAGTATATCGGTGGGTGCCTGAAGGTCATTTACATGCATTTTGGAGTGACTTAAAGAAAATGGGCCTCTCTGAAGACGGAGCTAATCAAATTACTGATGTTGTTTCCTGCCCAGGCACTGACAGTTGCAAAATGGGAATCACTTCTTCAATGGGTGTCGCTAGCGCGCTACGCGAAACACTGAGACAAAGCGCCTTTGAAGATCCTATGGTCAACAGCTTACATGTAAAAGTAAGTGGATGTCCTAATGGTTGCTCACGCCATCACATAGCTAACATTGGATTTCACGGGGCAGCTACGAAAGGTGATGGGAATCAAGTACCTGCCTACGAAGTATTTCTCGCAGGTAATTATGGCAACCAAGATCCAGTAAGATTTGGACATCGCGTCAAAGCAAAGGTTCCGGCTAAAAGAGTTCCATTATTCATGAATGAGATTATTTCTTTTTACCAAGATAATCGCTCAAAAGAAGAGCCTTTCAACGATTTTGTTGATCGAGTTGGAACTGAGCCTTTTGAGAAGCTTGCTGATCAATTTAGAGACGTAGGCTCCTTAAATAAAGAAAACCTAGATACTTATATGGATTGGGGTAAAACCATTCTGTATAAACTTGAACGCGGCGAAGGCGAATGTGCAGTATAGAACCTGTACTTGCTTGATAGAAACATCTTTAAAAATCCAAAAGGGTTCCTAAAAAGAATCTTTTTGGGTTTTTGGGAGATCTAAATGTCCATCTCTCGGCTAAAAGCATTAGACCATGCAGAGTCAATTATTAATCGACCTAGAGGTGAAACTAACCTCGTATTGCGGTGCAACAAAAATGGGTTTTCTCTCTTACATAATGGACGTGTCCTCACAAAAACCCATGCATCCAAAGTAGGTCAGCTCCAGGCAAACGCCTTAGCAATGGTACTTGGAATTGAATTACCTCAAAAAATTGGCGACGAGATCACCGCAAGTGTTGCTACTGGAGTGCTCTATCGAGCCATCAGCGCTTCGTGCCTAGACTTAAGGAAAAATGAAGCCTTGATTGTATTAAATCAATTGCTTTCCACCGCTGCTTTACAACGAGGCATATTCAAAACTTTAGAAATTAACTAACCTTACGAAAAACAAAACCTGTGTAAGGGGGCCTAATGACGCTTGATATGTCTTTCGCCATAACAGCATATGATCGTGTTTTACCATTAATAACTGGTGAAATAAAACCTGACGGAATTGAATTAGATTATCAGGGAATGCCTGGTGCAGTACCGAGGGTTTTTTACGAGCAGATCAAATTCAATAGGTACGATGTATCCGAAATGTCCATGTCCTCCTATTTGAGAATGCGCCCGCTAGGGTTCCCTTATCGAATGCTCCCCATTTTTCACAATCGCACTTTTTCCTATACAAACGTTTATACCCGCAAGGCATCTGGAATTCGGCAGGATCATCCGGAAGATTTGAAAGGCAAGCGCTTTGGAATTGGAGACTACCAGCAATCAGTAGGGCTATGGACGCGGGGGATATTAAAATTGGAATGGGGTATTGAGCCTGAGGACATGACATGGTTCATGGAACGGAGCGAGCATTTCAGCCATACGGGCGCTTCAAAAGAAGCAGGTCTCAGTCTTCCAAAAGATTTAGATCTTCGTTACGCTCCCACTGATTTCAGTTCCATGTACCTCAACGACGAGCTAGATGCCTCCATAGGAATTGGGCAGATGCGAGGGTCTGGAATTGATCGACAGCAAAGCGTCAATCTGCTCCAAAACCCTGATTTTCCAACCCTCTTTTCAGATCCTAAATCTGAGGCTATTAGGTTTTTTCAAAAGCATGGCGTCTTCCCCCCGCATCACGTCACAGTAGTACGGGAGAGCATTTTAAATCAAAATCCATGGGTTGCCGTAAGTCTTATGGAAGCTTTCGAAACATCAAAACGTCTTGCGATTGAAAGAATTCGTACTTTGCCCCCTACCCTCTATGTTTTTGGCTCTCAATACCAAAGAGAATTAGACGCAGTTTTTGGAAACGATCCTTTTGCATATGGAATAAGTGCAAACGCAAAAGCATTAGATATGGCTCAAAATTTCTCGCTGGAACAAGGGCTAACTAGTGAAAAACTAGATTGGGCAGAAATATTCCCCGAAGAACTATTTTACCGAGAAGAACGAAACGACAGCCCTGAGCCAACAAAGCCGCTTACGCACTAAGATGTTGATTTCCGTGGTGTTACGAAAAGTAGCACCGCGGCCATCATCCATAGAACAGTAAGCACCATCAGAGTAAGAGAATAATCTTCTGTAGAATCGTAATAGAATCCAGCAATTAGTGGCATTACCAGAGTCCCAACAGATTGCACTGCCATCATGTAGCCACGAATGGTTGAATATGATTTTCTTCCGAATAACTCCCCCACTATTGACCATGTTAGTGGATACAGGCAGCTAGAAGCAGATAAAACTGCTACGGCAATCCATAACGATATCCCTGTCCCGCCTAATCTCAAAATGAAAATAGCTATTCCCAAAAATATGCAAGCGATAGATGCTATTAATAGCCGTCCATACCGATCTGCAAGGGTGCCAACAAAAATTACAGTGAATGCAGAACCCAGTGCCAAAAAGGTAAGCATCATAGCACCTTGGACTTCCGTTAAGCCTTTCCAAACCATAATTGGGACAAAATGGATACCTAGTGTGGCTATCGCTCCACCAAAAATTGTAGAAGAAATTGCTAACATCCAGAACCGTATTGTTTTCATAGCTTGCATACTATCCATACCCTCTAAAACAATTAGATATCCCTTAGCTTTTCTGATAGGGAGCTCTTGACTTCCAGATACTGATTTATTGGTACCATCTGGTTGTAATCCCAATTCTTCAGGGGTGTTCCTAGATGCGTATGCTGTGGGGAGTCCGATAGCCAGGACCAGCAAACCAGCTATTCCGGAAGCAGTACGCCACCCCCAGCTGTCTATCGAGTAAGCCAACACAGTAATAATTATTAGGGATCCAAGCCCCGACCCACCTTGCATTAATGAAAAAGCTGTAGATTTATATCTATCGAACCAGTTGTTAATTATTCCTGACGACGCGTTAAAAGCAACATTCAACATTACCAAGCTAATAGGACCTAGAAAAATTAAAAATAATATTAGGATATTGGGGGCAAGTCCTAATAAAAAATAGCCTATGCATCCAATAAGCACACTAATTATTAAAACTCTACGTGGTCCCCATCGATCCATTAATATACCGCTTACAGGCGCCGAAATCCCTCCAATTACGCCGCCCAAAGCAAACATTAAAGAAGAGACGCTTCTACCGAGCCCTAAAGATTCTTCCAAAGGGATGACAAATAAAGTGTTACCCAAGATATATACCCCATTTCCAGCGGAACGGGGACCTATCATCAAGGCCACAATCTTCCAACCGTAAAATTCTACTTTAGGCATAGCGGATTATTTTTAATAAAAATCATTACTATTAGTCGTTAGCTTGGGTTAAATGGAACCTAACATAAGAGTAACTTAGATTAATGCAAACTGCAGTGAGAAAGCGTTTAGAGTTTTTATCAGTTCTAAAGCAACACAACTACCGTCGTTACTGGATAGGTCTTGTAACAAGCGTTACGTCACATCAGGCATTAATCACTGCTCAAGGATGGCTTGTATATGACATTACTGGTGAAGAACTAGCTTTAGGATTAGTTGCTGCAGCTCAAGCCATACCTGCAATTGCTTTTAATTTATTCGGTGGGGCTTTGGCAGACCGTTATGATCCTCGGAAACTGATTATGATGGGATCCGGTTCCGCGTTTTTGGTAATTTTCTTACTGGCTGTGCTGGTACTAACCGGATTGGTAGAAATATGGCATATCATCATCTCCGCATTTTTCATTGGCATCGCAACTTCATTAGATCAGCCCGCTAGAAGGGTGGTTTGGCCTGCTTTAATTCGACGCGATCAATTTCTTTACGCAAGTGCCCTCAACCAAGCAGTTTGGAATGGAACGCGAATATTCGCACCTATGGTAGCTGCGGGACCAATAGCAATAATTGGTGCATTGACGGGTAATTACCAAATAGGAGCATCCGTAGCTTTATTCTTCATCGCAACAGGCTTTGCTGCAATGGCAATAATTATACAAACGATTAAGTTACCAGACTTAAAGCGTGCGTCAGGAGAAACCGTGATACACGATATCGTTGACGGCCTACGATTTGTAGCAACTCACAATATCTTTTTTATTCTGCTGGGTATGAGTTTTGCCATAGGATATTTTGGGCTTTCATATCAATGGCTTCTTCCCGCATTTGCAGCAGATGTACTTAATTTAGGCCCCGAAGGCTTAGGGCTTCTCTACACTGTGAATGGAGCTGGAGGGTTAATTGGTATTTTTCTTGCAGCTTCCTATGGACAATACCAAAGTAAAGCAATGATGCTGGGTCTTGGATCAGGGTTTTTAGGTGTTTCAGTCTTAGCATTCGGCATCAATGGTATTATGCAATGGTATTGGCTTGCCCTTGCGTCTGCTGCAATTAGTGGCTGTCTGTACTCCATCTTTCAAACAGCTTCGAATACCCTGCTCAACCTTCTTGTTCCTACGGAATATCGTGGAAGAGTTATGGGTCTAAGAGGAGTTATGTGGAGCCTTGCTCCACTAGGTGCACTACAAGCCGGTCTAGTCGCATCCCTTACTAATGTTTCTGTTGCCATTTCAATAGGAGGCGCTGTAGTTATTCTTATGACTATTCTAGTGTTCTTCTTAAGTCAGCAGATACGCTCAATTCACACTCTTGTTGAGAAGGCAAATATAAGGGAAAGCCAAAGCTAATTCCCTTGAATTTTCTTTTGACACTCGACTCTTACCAACAATATACTTGCGACGCCCATGCGTCGTCAGTTTGAGCCGACGCACAGATGGGAAGCAAATTATAAGTGTAAGGAGTAAGACATGGCGCGAAAAGTAATTCACATACCCGGGAATTGGCATGCTGGACAACCTATTCCACCTGCTACAAAGACTGGCCCATTAGTCACTTCAGGTGGTGTTAGCGGATTAAATCCTGATACTAATGAAATGCCCTCAGATTTGGCAGAACAAGCAAAATGGGCTTTTGAGCATGTTCGACGCATTGTTACTGAGGCGGGTGGAACCGTAGAAGACATTGCTCACATGAATGTTTATGTCAAAAGTAAGGACATCAGGCCTCTTGTAAATGAGCAGTGGGTAGCAATGTTTCCAGACGAAGAAAATCGTCCTACTCGACATACAATTCAGTACGACGCTTTAGCCGGTGGAATGGAAATGCAAATCCAATTCACTGCATACGTTGAAAATTAGGTGGAAGAATAATGGCTACAGACGAATGGGTAGAAAGACTACGTAAGTTAGACACTTGCGCCGTATCTGACGCTCAGGACAAGTTAGGAATTAATGGTACTGTCGTAGGCATATTACCGCTCTATGAAACTGAGCGAATTGCAGGCAGAGCAGTCACATTTAAACTAAAAACAAAAGGAAATGAAACTTCCACTCACCACCTTGGAACTTCAGCTGTAGAAGCCGCAGACCCCGGAGATATTATTGTCTGTGACCATAGAGGCCGAGTTGATGTAGCAGGTTGGGGAGGAATCCTATCAACTGCAGCAAAAACAAAAGGCGTAGCAGGTGTAATTATTGACGGCGCATCAAGAGATGTCGATGAAGCAAAAGGTTTAGGCTTACCTTTATTTGCAAGAGCTGCTGTCCCTCTTACGGCCAGAGGCAGGATCATCGAAGAGTCAACCAACCAAAGGATTGAGATTGGTAAGGTCTCTCTCCTTCCTGGCGACTACATAATTGCTGACAATAGTGGGATAGTCGTAATTCCTCAAGACAGGGTGCATGACGTGGTTCCTGAGGCCGAAAATATAGTCGCGCGCGAGCAAGCGATGGCAGCAGATGTGATGGCGGGGAAGTCCGTAGTTGAAGTAATGGGTATAAATTACGAGCAAATGCTCACTTAGTAGGAGAAAAAATGACTGATTCAATAACTAGGCCAGACCAGTCTTTAGTAGAGGCAATAAATGGTATTGGCACAGCAACAATCCATGAAGCTGGTGGTCAAATTGGAGCGCTACCTTCATATATAAAGCCCGTCTCAGATAATTGGTATGTTTGTGGTGTAGCCACCACTGTTTTATCTCCGCCAAAAGATAACCTTTGGTTGCACCGTGGGATATATCAAACCCAACCGGGTGATGTAATGATCGTAGACACGGGGGGATTCCATGAAGCTGGGTATTGGGGCGAAATAATGACTCACGCTGCTCAGCAAGTTGGGATGGCAGGGTTAGTTATAGACGGGTGCGTAAGAGATGGTTCCATATTAGAAGAGTTAGGCATGCCAGTGTTTTCAGCAGGACTGTGCATTCGAGGCACAACAAAAAATAAAGATGCCTACGGTGCTATTAATGAGCCTATCCGAATTGGAGAAATATGGATTTTCCCTGGTGATTTAATTGTCGCTGATCGTGATGGAGTAGTAGTAGTTCCTCAATCACGTATTGCAGAAATTACGGAAAAATCAAAAGCCCGTGAGGATAAAGAATCCGTAACTATTTCTAAGCTTAAAGCTGGGGAACGAACCGTAGACATGTATGGTTTCTAAATAATTAAAAGGGGCCTTAAGGGCCCCTTTTAACTTAAAGACTCAAAACCACTGAAGTGTCGCCCAAAAATAAATGTTGGCCATTTAGCACTCTTAAGTACAAATCATAAGTCAGATCTAAATCGATTTTATTGTAGGCAATTATTTCCTCAGGCGCTTCGCGCCATACACGTAGATTCTTACGATGATCCCAAGGTAATTTCTGCGCTCCGATCGTGTAATTACTAAGGTTATCTAAACTTATTCTTCTACCTGTTGCTTTGTGTATCTCAGCGAGTAAATCATAATGAAAATTAATTTTTAAGGTATCTCCCAAAATTTCTTCAACAAATTTTTCCAGCAAAGGAATATCAAAGCGAGCTCCATTGAAGGTCACTATCTTCCCTTTAAAATCAGCTAAATCGGATCTCATTAGCTCTAAGCTAGCAGGCTCTGATGTATACATTGTGTAACCAAAGCATGTTCTAATCCCAACAAGAAGAAGCTCAAATCCTTGAGGGAAAGTCGAAAATGACCCTCCAAAAGTCTCAATGTCTAAAACTAGAAAATTATTGGTCTTCACAATAGGAACATAATACACATCCAATTAATTCTATATATATCATTTAACATTTGAGTAATGTACAATTTTTCCGATTAGTAATGCATGCTTCAATAGCATCCATGAAGACGGTCAAATTCCGTCACTGGCACGCAACGGTAGGCCTCCTAGTAGGTAAGTCCGATCTGGAGCATTACGAATCCTTCTGCGAGGCACGGGAGGACAATATTCCCCTGCTTGCAGGGGATTTTTTTATGGGAGAAATACATATGTACCAAGCTAGCACCTACAAATTACCTCCAAAATTTATTCCTTCAGCACTTTATCGTGAGATTTTATTACCTGCTGTTTTTGTAGCTCTAATATTAGTATCTAACTACCTTCTTTCTTCATTACCAAACATTAAGCTGTTTGATCTTATGGTCTTTCTTGCTGGATACACACTAGGAATCCGACGAGGTATCACTGTAGGTATAGTTGCTTGGTTTTTTTACGGTCAAATCAATCCATGGGGAATAGCAAGTGCCCCTCTTCTTATTACCTTAATGGCATCTGAATCAGTTTATGCAATAGCTGGATCAGTAGTATCTATGGTAATGAGTAACAAGAAAGTATCAGTAAAACCCGGAGTTACTTACCTTCTATTTCTTTCTGCAGCGGTTATAGCCACTCCAACCTACGATATATTAACTAATATTTCGACTGGCTATTTCTGGGCGACCATTGCAGGTAGTTCAGAATATGGTGCCTGGATTAAATCTGCTTTGCTAAACCCCGGAGCCTTATTCTTTATGCTCGTACATACTGGGGCAAATGTTGCCTTTTTCGTCACTCTAGGGCCAACGCTAGCAAAATTTATAGAAAGAAAGGTCTCTAATTAGTTATATGTTTCTGAAATCCATCATCACACTCTGTATCGTTTTTATCGCTGCAATCAGTATCTCGTTTATTGGCTGCAATAATAACGAAAAAGATCAACCCACAGAAAACATTCAAGCAAGTATTTTAATAGAATCGCCTGAATCCTTTGAATGGATAAACCAAGTAACCATTCCTAAAGGGACTGATGGGTACGAATTACTTAAAGCAGCGGTAAATGATGAACTCGTATCCGTATGGTACCCGGAGTATCGATCTCATTTTGTTAATCAGATTAAGGGGATAGCTCCTAATGAAGGACAATTTTGGAGCGTTTTCCTATGGAACGAGAACTCTCTTAAATGGGAACCTCTCAATGTAGGGGCAGATCTTTTCTCAGTAAAAAGCGGGCACATCATGGCGTGGTCTTTAGTCAAATATGATCCAGCAAACCCGCAAACTCCTAAACAATTGCCCAAATAAAGTTACCGTTCTATAAGTCGGTGAGTTTATTTTATTGTGGCGATGCGAATCTTGGGTTATTTTTCTTGATTGGTACTGTCTCTTAATTCGTGATCTCGAGCCTCTCGTCGCTCCCGAATACCTGTACCATAATGAACAGCAAGGCCGTATAGCACTCCCATCGTAGGAACTGCAAGTAAAGCTCCTGCTACGCCTGCCAGCCTCACACCGAGGACGACAGAAATAATAACTAACATAGCGGGCATACGTACGGCCTTGCCCAAAATTTTGGGTGTCAAAAGATTTAACATAACTTGTTGAATAAATAATAAGACGGTTAACACGATAATAAATGTCGCAAAGTCACCGGCAACGGCAGCCACAACAAGGGGCAAACCTAGTGCTAACCAATCTCCAACAAAAGGAATGGCCAATAAAATACTTGCGACTAAGGCAACAGGTAATGGGCTTGGCAATCCAGTAGCAATCATTACACCTGCAGTGGAAACCCCATAAATTAAAGAGATAAGAAACATTCCACGAAGGTATCCGTGAAATGTTTCATCTATCGATAAAAGAATAAATAATGTTTCTTTTTCTGCTTTAGGAGGAAGAACTTTCAGTCCTTCTACAAGGCGTCTACCTCCATCTAAGACAATATAAAACGAAATAACTAGAACCAAAATTACACCAATCAGTAATGAAACAACGTTCTGGAGTATTCCTAGCGCATTATTTGTAATTGAGGTAGCCGCAGTTCTAGCAAAATCATTGAGTGAATCAACTTGGATCTGATCAGTAAGGTCAATTTCTAATCCTGCTCGCGCAATTGTATTTTCCAAGCCATTGACATAACTAGGAACCTGCTCAACATACCTTGGAACTAAATCAGCCAATTCGACGACTTGATTGACAGTAACTGGAATTACTAAAAATCCAAATGTAGCAAGCAAGGAAATGAAAGCCATATATATCAAAAAAATAGCTAAGGGCCTGGTCATATATGGAATTCTTACAAGACCATTCACGACATGTATAAATAAAGAACCTACCAAATAAGAGAGGAAAAACAAAAGAATGAGGTCGCCAATAAATGACCATAAGTTACCCAAAGCGCCTACGAGGAAAACGAATGCGCTAATTGTTACTAGGATTATTGCAGTTTTAAACCAAAAACCATTTTGCATAACTGTGACCTGATTCTAACCTTATATGCAGTAGGTTTACAGACCTAATAATTCCTGCAACTGACTAGGGTCATTTGTAGGCAACTCGCACGTAAAATTATTACATAGGTAAGCCATTGGAGCATCTGCATTAGCTCTATCTTCTGATAATGGGGATTGGAAAATTTGATTTTCATCAGGGTTAATTCCATATAATGTCAGAAATGGCAAAAATTTACTGCTTACCACTTGAATCAATTCTTGGGTGTTCAGGTCTTCAGGCCTTCCAACGATTACTAGTTCCGTAGATTTCGCCATATACAATTCTAATATTTTCAACCAATTTCCAAATCCCAAGGGATACCTTGAAATCAAGGGGATTACCTCTTGTAATATCGCTTCTAATTTTTGAAAATACTCCGTCGAATTAGTAATTTTATACATCCGCAATAACGCTTCAGCTGCAGATGAACTGCCAGAAGGAATAGCATTATCAAATACGGTATACGGTCGAGTAATTAACTGTTCGTGATCAACACCAACGTCATAAAATCGATTAGACTCATCATCCCAAAATAATTCAATCATTTCATCCGTTAAGCGCTCAGCTGTAGCAATCCATTCAGAGGAAAATGTCGAAGCATGCAGCGATAGCAAAGCATTAATTAAGAATGCATAGTCCTCCAAGTATCCAAGTAAATGTGCTTCCCCATTTTTCCATGTCCGTAACAATCGATTATTTATGTACAGGTTCTCTAATAGAAATTTCGCATTATTTTCTGCAGATTCAATATAATCTTTGCGCCCTAAAGATAAGCCCGCTTCTGCAAAAACACGAAGTATCAAAGCATTCCAAGAAGTGAGCACTTTATCGTCAGTTGCAGGAGGTATCCGTTTCGTCCTTTGATTTAATAATTTTTGATTTGAATCTCTCAATATCCTCCTAAGATTTTCTATTTCCAAATTCAATACGTTTGAAGAGGATGCAATGCTTCCTTGAATATTTAATATATTCGCCCCTTCAAAATTCCCATTTTGTGTCACTCCATAATGATAGGCATACACATCTGCATCATCACCTAGTATTAATTGAATTTCACTTAGGGTCCAAACGTAATATTTCCCTTCAACACCCTCGCTGTCAGCGTCCTGAGAAGAAAAGTACCCTCCTTGGTCATGCCTAAGATTGCGGTTTATGTAATCAAGAATCTCTTGTACAAGAATGCTGTACTGAGGGTCCCCAGATAATGTGAAAAACTGTGCACATAATGAAGCTAGCAGCGCATTGTCATACAACATTTTTTCAAAATGTGGGATCAGCCATTGATCATCAGTTGCGTAACGAGAAAAACCTCCGCCAAGTTGGTCGTAAATTCCCCCTTTAGCCATTTTGCTCAAAGTTACCTCTACCATCTCTTTTGCCCGTTGATCACCTGTGCGGAAGTAATATCTCAATAAAAATTCCTGAGGCATCGACTGAGGAAATTTGGGCGCATTACCAAAACCACCATTCTCATGGTCAAAAACAGATAAAAGAGTTTGGAACGCATTATCCGTAATAGTACTGTTTATAGACTCTTGAGGATGTTCTTTGGAGACATGGGCAATTAAAGCGTTTGTGAGCACATTGGCATTCTCTTCAACCATGTTCCTTTGGGTTTTATATGCCTCCGAAACAGCGTCGATAACTTTAGGCCACGAAGGCATACCTCTAAAATCAGAAGGTGGGAAGTAGGTCCCACCGTAAAATGGTCTGCCGTCAGGCAGTAAAAAAACGTTAAGTGGCCATCCACCATGTCCATGCATTTGCTGCACTGCGTTCATATATATACTGTCTATATCTGGTCTTTCTTCACGATCAACCTTTATGCAAACTAATAACTCGTTCATTTTGCTTGCAATTTCCACGTTCTCAAATGATTCTCTCTCCATCACGTGGCACCAGTGACAGGCGGAATACCCTATAGAGACAAGTACAGGCTTATCTTCTTCATATGCCTTTAGAAAAGCTTCTTCACCCCACGGAAACCATTCGACAGGGTTATGTGCGTGCTGTAGTAAGTATGGAGATGTTTCGTGTATTAACCGATTTGAAAATTCAGGCATATTTTTTCATTTTTGCTCTGTAGCATATGCTATAAGTTTATAAACTAATTTTGCGGCAGTATAAGAGCAGGTTTCAGGGCCTTCATTTGGCGATAGCTCTACAACATCAAACCCTACAATTTTCCGATTATGGGATACATGCCTGATTATCCGCAGCGCTTCCCACCAGCCTAGGCCCCCAGGCTCAGGAGTCCCTACCGCAGCCATCAAGGAAGGATCAAAAGCATCAAGATCAAACGATATGTAGACATTTTGGGATAATGTTGCCGTAATAGACTCTAAATCGGTAATTTCTTCAGCAAAACGCTGAATTACGGGAGTTTTGCTTGTCTTTGCAAATATTGATTCCTCTTTAGTAAGGCTCCTTACTCCAACAATAGTTACAGGCGCATAATCGAGCATTCTCCGTGACGCACATGCATGGCTGTAAGAGTTACCTTGATATTCATCGCGAAGATCTGCCTGCGCATCAAATACCAAAATACTTAAATCTTCATATTTGAGCGACATCGCTTTCACTACCCCTGCTGAAACCGAGTGCTCTCCCCCCAAAACTCCAACCAATTTTTCTTTGTTGATATAGCTAGTTACAGCATCTGCAATTGTCAGTGTCATAGCCTCTGAGCTTGATAGATTCGACGCCAAAGCTTCTGCAGTATGGATTCCAATTTGGCATGGTTCGATGCCTAATTCCGAGTCAAAATCTTCCATTTCAGCAGAAGCTCGGATAATTGCAGCAGGTCCCGAATTTGTACCTTTTTTGTAACTAGTGGTGGATTCAAAAGGAACCGGTAATATGACACATTTAGAATTCTCTAAGGAATGTTCAGTTTGATCTAAAGCCAGAAATGAGTTAGGAGTAGTTTGCCACATTGAAGATGCCTAAGCCTTAGATTTTTGTCCTTCGTTGCAATTCGTAACGCTCAGACTCAACCACTCTTGAGGCCGTTTCAGGTACAAGATGCTCTAGACCTCTATCCAAAATCCAGCATTCGAGTTTGTCGATCTGAAACATTGACTTAACTTCTTTCTTAGCGTTTTCTATATCAAATTCTTTGCATGAGAAGACATCAACATTCAAGTAGTTACGATCGGGGAAAGTATGAACACTTATATGGCTCTCAGCTATAATTACAAAACCTGATACTCCCCAGTCTTCTTCCACAGGTCCACGGTAAATTTGGACCGATGGCTCAGAAATTTTGGTCATAGCTATTCGCTCTGGGAATTTGTCTAAAAATTCTAGGACGATTTCTGAGCTAGCGAGTAATCCTGAAGGGCTTCCGTATCCATCAATTGCTAAGTGCATAAATCTCCGTAACTATCTATGTATTTACCTTCATTCAGGCTAGCATCGCTCGGGCCCTACTACAACTGTAAGAAAAAAACGAATCCCAAATGCTATACTCGCATGACTTGTATGTCGCAAAGTTGATCTCGCTTTCGATCGGATAATCAATGGACGCAGAAATTATTGCAGTAGGCACTGAATTGCTCATGGGAGAAACGCAAGATACCAATTCTTCATGGATTGGTCAGCGGCTACCTGAATTCGGAGTAGAACTGAAACATGTCACCATCGTAGGTGATGATCTCCAAAGGCTCACTTCAACTGTAAATCTTGCGTGGGAACGGTCAAATTTGATAATAATCATGGGAGGCTTGGGGCCAACATTAGATGATTTAACCCGAGAAGCAATTGCCAACATGCTCGGAGAAGAACTTACAACTGACCCTGACCTTGCAAAGTGGCTAGAGGATAGCTTTGCTCGTAGGAACATAAACCCAATGCCTGTGCAAAATCTTCGGCAGGCAGGTGTAATTCCTTCTTCAAAGCCGATCCGTAATTCAATGGGCACAGCTCCAAGTTGGTGGATAGAAAAAGACAATCGAATCTTAATTACTCTTCCTGGCCCTCCAAGAGAACTGACTACCATGTGGAGTACCGAAATAGCCTACCGCCTGAAAGAGAAATTACCTGGGCAAAAAATTTTATCAAAGACATTTAAGACTATTGGGTTAAGTGAAGCTGCAGTCGATGAAGCAGTAAACGAAGTGTATAAGATTGAAGGGCTCGACTTCGGAGTATATGCAAAGCAAGATGGTATCTATGTACGAGCAATCGCTAAAGCCTCAACAGAGAAAGAAGCAAGCAAAACTTTACTAAAAGCTGAATCCATAATCCTGCAATCTTTAAATGATTATATCTGGGGTACAGGAGAGGATTATCCTCCGGAGAAAGCAGGGGAACTGCTGGCTCAACAGAGCCTTACGCTTGCAGTTCTCGAGTCGTGTACAGGTGGCCTACTTGGTGCAGCATTGACTGAAATACCTGGATCTTCGAAATATTTCATGGGAGGAATGATCACTTACACGAATGATATGAAAATTGCATCAGGTGTTTCATCAGAATTATTAAATAACTTTGGGGCAGTCAGTGAAGAGGTAGCCAAAGAAATGTCCGTAGCTGCATGTAAAAGATTCAACACTGACTGCGGTATTGGGATCACTGGAATCGCTGGGCCTGGTGACCATGAAGGTATAAAGGCGGGTACAGTTTTCATAGGTGTAAACACGCCGCGCTCATTAACCGTAACTAAGCACGAATTCCCTTCAAGGAGGCCTCTAGTAAGAAATCGAGCGGTAACTGCTGCGCTATTACAGCTTATAAAAGCACTGAACTCTTAAAAACCCTGCACGATTTTGGTACCCCCGGACGGACTCGAACCGTCAACGCTTGGATTAAAAGTCCAACGCTCTGCCTTTGAGCTACGGGGGCCTATTTATTCATTATGGCTATCGAAACAAAAATTTGTTATCAATTTTTGGTAACGGCCAGTAATTTAACCACACTTCACCAATAATATTCTCTTCCGGTACCCAGCCCCAGTGCCGAGAATCATCACTTTCGGACCTATTATCACCCATCACAATATATTTACCCAACGGTATGACACGATCGACCAAGCTTTCATTGGAGTTATGTACCACATAGGGCTCTTTTAAAACTACCCCATTTCGAATAACTCTTCCGTTTTCTATTTCTATTGTATCCCCTGGAACACCTATCACGCGCTTCACCAGTATTTGTCGTTCATTCCTAGGCCACCGAAACACAACAATGTCCCCAAAAGAAGGTCTACCTAAAGGGTACCAACGAGCGGTTTCTGGTCTATCGAAGGTAGGAATAATATTTGCAACTTTATTTTTCTCAATGCTCAAATAAGCCAATTTATTAACTATCACTCTATCGTAATCGGCATAAGTAGGGTTCATACTCGGGCCCTCAACCCTAAAATTTTGGATTGTGGCTTGCAGTAATAAAACAAAAAAAATCGCTAGTGCGACAGTTTGTATTGATTCTCTAAACGCTACTCGCATCACCCATATACCAATCGATTATAATATTATACAGCCTGAGAGTAATATGGTCTTATGGGTAACATACATAACAACATAATTTATGCAGTACTTGTACTTCTCCTAGTCATGATTGCTACTGGATGCAACGATAATGGCTCCAGTAACAGCGTACCAATGGAACCCTCGACAAGTAATACCTCTGAGCAGATCAATAGTATTTCTCGAACCACTACTGATGGCCAAGGGCTTATTTCTTCTTCTAATATTAATCATGACGTAGGAATACATGTGACTGGCGCAGGAGTGATTACAGTAGAGCCTGATATCGCAGTTTTGTCCGTCTCAATTGAAACTACGAATAAATCGCTGTCAATTTCCTCAATTAAAAATGCGAAATCTACCGAGCTGGTTTTGAAGGTATTGAAGGCCAACGATGTCAATGAAGAAGATATTAAAACACAGCGATATTCCACACAGCCGGTATACAAATACACACAAGAAGAAGGTCAGAAACTACAGGGTTACAAGGTAACTAACTCGTTACAAATTACCTTGCGGACAATCAGCAACAATATAGGCCCCATCATTGATGAATTAGTCAGTTCTGCAGGAAACGATATTAGAATCAATCAAATCAATTTCCGGAAAGAAGACACTAGCAGTGCTCTACGCCAAGCCAGAATCCTAGCAGCCCAAAATGCAATTGAGATAGCAGAATTGTACGCCTTAGAAATGGGAGTAACGAGAGGGAAATTACTTTACGTAGTAGACCAGAATTCCTCGCGATATCCTGAAAAGGATTCATTTGCAATGGCTGAAGCTGGACTAACTGCGCGATCTACTCCAACCACAATCATTCCAGGTGGCTATGACATCACTGCTACCATACGTGTGGTTTTTGCAATCAATTAAAGCATTCACTCTAGGGGAGTGTCGTCTCGGTTAGCCCATTCTCCCATTGAGCCATCATACATACATACGTCAGAGTAACCCAATAACGCCAGTACAAAAGCAGCGTGCGCCGCACGCACCCCACCCTGTCAGTAAATATGAATCCGTTTTTCTGAACTTATACCTACGCTAATTAATAAAGATTCCAAATCCTTTGTAGATTTAAAAGTTTGATCTTCATTAACAAGATTGGTCCATTCCAGGTGCACAGCACCGGGAATGTGGCCAACACGATTATTCCCTCTTGAATTAGCTCCGCTATATTCATCATCCGATCGAACATCCCAGATGAGGGAATCATCGTTCCCTATCGCTAATTTTAATTTTTCTACATCGGATTGAATTGCTTGATTTACATAATCGGTAGTAAATAAAGAGCTTTTGTATGGAAATGGTGGACCCGACTCTATAGGCAAATTCAAAGAAGACCACTCACTCCAGCCACCATCAAGGATTTTTACATTTGAATGGCCATAGTAGTTCAAAACCCACCACAGTCGTGCAGCATCCCTACTCGAAAATCGATCATAAGCTATCACCAATGTGTCATCACCAATTCCTATTGACTCGAACCATTCTTTTGCTTCAGTAGGAGGCGCGACTAGTCGCTTATTTTCACTTCCTTTTATCTGCCATGATGGAGATAGAACTGCGCCAGGTATGTGACCTTCAAGAAATTGTTCTTGGTCTTGGGCCATTTCAACAATCCTAATTCCATCTTCGCTAAGATGACCTGCAAGCCAATTTGCACTTACCAATAACTGATCTCTTGGACTTGCTGCCATACTACCTCCTAGTTTCCCAACAATAGTGAAATCGTTCTACGGAAAAGTCACAGTATCATTTTCTTGGAGGTCTAGCTAAGTAAGAACAGGCTCCACCTACAAGCAATACCACGGCAAAGAATAACAAGGCTATAGAATAATCGCCATTCGTGTCAAAAACATATCCAGCCAAAATAGGACCCACAGCGTTTGAGGCAATGACAAACGGATGAGTTATTCCTCGGATCATCCCTATAGAGTATCGGCCAAAATAATCTGCATACACTACTGGCAACATTGAAAAAATTCCTCCAAAAGCCGCAGATTCAAAAAAAGTAAAGAAGAGCATTGGCAACCCTGGAGGAAGCTGAATTGCGATAAGCATTGCTATCGCACCAGCCACTATAAAAATACTCACTGCAATACGCCCTTCTAAATACTCCATGACCCATGCAGCAAAAAATCCACCAATTAGCATACCCACTGCGTGTACTATAAGTACCGGACCAATCATTCCTTCAGAAAGACCCTGATCCAAAAATAATGGAATTCTATGAAGCCCAAACCCTCCACCTGCAATCATTGCGCTCATATGAGTAAACATAAGAAACCAAAAGACTTTTGTTTTTACGGCATCCCGGGAAGACCACAATATTTCCTGTGAAGGAAAGGACGGATTTTCAATTCCAGACTCATGGAGTGCATTCCCGTCAGGTGATAATCCAATTTCTTCAGGCCTACGAGCAAGAATAAGAATCCATGGAAATACTGAACAAAGTGCGACAATAGAACCTAAAACCCAAAGAGCCTCTCGCCATCCCCAAAAATTGATAATAATCGCAGCAATCAAAGGCCACATACCAAGGCCAATGCGGCTGCCATTGATTGCCACAGCCGTCGCTAAAGCCCGTCGTCTAATAAACCAGTTTGCAATGACTGTATGGCCTGCAAGGTTCTGAATATTCATCATTGCCATCCGGCCAATCGAAAATGCAACGTATAGAGCGATAAGATTTTCTGCAAAGCCCATAGCAATTAAGGAAAAACCCATGAGTAGCGCTCCAACTGTCATCACAGAACGCCCTCCATAGGCATCAAGTAATTTCCCTATTAATGGGCCCACTAGAGCTGCAAGTATGGTAGCGAAACTAAACACACCTGAGACAGCAGTCCTTGACCAGCCAAATTCCTCTGTCCACGAAGGAATAAATACGCTAAAAAGTGGAGCTGCCAAGGAGCCACTTAATACCATTGTTATTGATACTGCTCCAGCAACTACCCAGCCATAATAAAATTTATTGTTATTTGCGAAGTTTTTAATTTCTAGCTCTCAATCAATTTTGCTGGCTTTACTAACGTTTCTTTAGCTACAAACATCAGCAAAGCTGCAGCAATCAAAAGCACCGGAGCATAAACGAAAAATGTTATTCCTGCTCCATAATTTACTGCTAAAACTCCTCCCAATAATGGACCTGTTATCGCGCCCACCTCAGAAAAAGTTCTACGCGCTGCCTGTAACCTAGCTCGTGCTGAATCAGGCACGACGTCATATGTTGATGTGGCGACCGATCCCAATGAAAGCCCGTTGGCAAATCCCATTGCAACGGCAATAACAATTAAAGGATTAAAAGACCCCAAGAAAGGAATCACAAGAAAAGCCAATCCTGGAAGCATAGTACTTGGTACTGTTGCCCATTTCCTCCCAACTTTATCGACAATAAAACCTGCAGGGATGATCATTATTAATGAACCGAAAGTCATAAGGAAAAACAGGAACCCTATTCGGCTGGCAGACATACCAATTTCATCCGCATACAGAGGGAACATACTCTGAAATGACATCCGGTACAGCATCATGCTAGCAGTAGCAAAAACCAAGACTAGGTACGTTGAACGTAATGCAGGGTCTATTTGGAAGAAAAGGCCTTTAATTCGATTAATAAAATTGCCATTTAATCCTAATTCTTCCGTATTTACATCTCGATTGAGTGGCTTTGAGTTAGGCGCAAAATAACCTACTATAAAAACTAGTAACGATAGGAATGTATACAAAGCAAATACTGATCGGAACCCAGAAGCATCGGCTAAAACACCACCTGCTAGTCCACCAAGTCCCATTCCTACTGCATGAAACCCCATAAACCCGCTCATTAACCGACCTCTTTGGGTAGCTTTTACCAAATCAACACCAGCTACTTCTCTACCCAGCATCCAGCTACTATCCGCAATACCCGCAATGAACAATGCGATAAGTAAAGGCCAAAAAAACGGGGAAATTGACGCAACGAACACAGACAAACCTATAATTAAAGGACCCACAGTTATGGCAATGCGGGTACCAAATCTATCGATTAAAACCCCTCCAATCGGTTGTCCCACAAACCTTCCTAAAGCAAAAGCTGTAACAATTTGCGCCGCGATACCCCCTGTTATTTCAAAATGACCAGCAATCATAGGAATAATTGGCATGATCATGCCATGCCCTAATCCCAAAAATATCGTAGTCGAGTACAGCACTATTAATCCGCGAACTACTGAAACTGCAGGCATTAATACTCCATAGAAAAATTGTAAATGTACGCCACAGAAGGATACGAGTATCTCAGGTATACTATAACCGGATAAAGCCACTTATACATTCACGGAGGGGGAATATCTGTGGTAGAGCTTAGTAAGATTGTGTCCCTTGCCAAAAGGCGAGGTTTTGTTTTTCCATCTAGCGAGATCTATGGAGGGATAGGTTCAAGCTGGGATTACGGTCCACTTGGTGTTGAATTAAAACGAAATGTTAAAGAGGCTTGGTGGCGTTCAATGGTATACCAGCGAAATGACGTCGTTGGTCTTGATAGTGCCATCATTCAAAATCCTCAAGTATGGGTTTCTAGTGGACACTCAACAAATTTTACTGATCCTTTAGTCGAATGCCCTGATTGTCATAAAAGATTTCGTGCAGATCAGCTCGATGACCCACTCAAATGCCCTGAAGACGGGGGTACATTATCAGATCCCAAAATGTTCAACTTAATGTTTAAAACTTTCGTCGGTCCTGTAGAAGACTCAGCAAATCAAGTATGGCTAAGGCCAGAAACTGCACAGGGAATATTCATTAATTTTGAAAACGTGGTCACTTCTACAAGATCAAAGCTTCCTTTTGGGATTGCTCAAATAGGGAAATCTTTTCGTAACGAGATCACTCCGGGTAATTTCATATTTCGAACGCGTGAATTTGAACAAATGGAAATGGAATACTTTGTAAAACCTGGTGACGATGATGCGTGGCACGAGTACTGGATAAAAGCTCGATATGATTGGTACAAATCTCTGGGGATAAAAGAAGAGAATCTGCGCCTACGCGTACATGAAGGTAATGAACTCGCACACTATGCGAAAGCGACCTCAGATGTTGAATACGCCTTCCCTTGGGGATGGGGCGAACTAGAAGGCATAGCAAATAGGACTGATTTTGATTTAAGTCAGCATGAATCTGTCTCAGGGAGAAATCTCAAATTCTTTGATCAGGAGCTGAATGAACATTACTTTCCTTATGTGATAGAACCTGCGGCAGGGGTCGATCGTGCAGCATTAACGTTTATGTTCGATGCTTACGAAGAAGAACTTATTTCGTCAGTTGATGGTAAATCTGAGACCCGTACGCTAATGCATTTTCATCCTGACATAGCCCCTGTGCAAATAGCAGTGCTTCCATTAAGTCGCAATGAGAAACTTACTCCTATATCAAGAGAGGTCGAATCCAAGCTCTTAAAATACTCCTTCAGATGTCAATACGATGATTCACAATCGATAGGTAGGCGATATAGGAGGCAAGATGAAATAGGAACGCCCCTGTGCGTTACTATAGATTTTCAAACTGCAGAAGATGACAAGGCCGTAACTATTCGTAATCGCGATTCAATGAAACAAATTCGCGTACCTATTGAAAATTTAATTGAAGAAGTGAATGTACAACTTGCATCAATGGGTAGTCTGTCAAGCTAGAAAAATACCTCTAAAATATGGTTTGCACTAATTCGTGAAATTATTACACATATCTGACATTCATATAGGAGTTGAATCCTACGGTAGAGCTGCAACTGAAGAAGACGTCGTTTCACTCCCAGCGCATTTTGCCCCAGGCGAAGATCGATCCCAATTCATTGGCATAAATACGCGATTAATAGATTTCCTTTCAGCTATGGACGAGGCTGTTTCTTACGCCATAGAAAACAATATTCACTTAGTGTTATTTGCAGGAGATGCCTATAAATCTCGGGATCCATCACAAACTCATCAGCGAGAATTTGCGAAGCGGATAAATCGGCTTTCCGATGCGAATATTCCTGTATTTCTTACAGTCGGTAATCACGATTTGCCTCATATAGCAAATCGTGCAACCTCGTTAGAAATCTTTCCCACTTTAAACGTAAAGAACGTCACTGTTGCCCAAAGTTTGGAAACCCATCTTATACATACGGAAGCTGGTGATATTCAAATTGTAGGGCTACCTTGGATACGAATAGGGCAATTCATGGCGCTGGAAGAAACTCGAAATATGACCATGGAAGAAATTAAACAATCGGTTGAAAATCGGTTGACTGAGATGCTTGAGCAAGAAGTTGCATCACTAGATTCTTCTCTACCGTCGGTGCTGTGCGCCCATGTCAATATTTCAGGTGCAAAAACTGCGTCAGAGCGTTCGATGATGCTCGGTAATGATCATTTACTCAGTCTTGGGACAGTTGCTATACCTGAATTTGACTACGTTGCTCTTGGCAATATCCATAAGTACCAAGTCTTAACACATACCCCTCCAGTCGTTTATGCAGGTAGTATCGAAAGAGTTGATTTCAGCGAAGAGAAAGAGGATAAGGGTTTTGTTATTGTAGAAATTGATCCTTCTTTGCCAAGCGGACAAAAAACTCTAAGTCATTCTTTTGTACCTATTAATGCACGGCCTATGATCACATTTAATATCTCGCCGAAGTTAGATCAAGACCCCACTCAAGTCGCACTTGATGCAATAGGTCAAAAGCAGCAAGAATTACGCAAGGCTATTGTCAGGTTCCGAATAAGTATGAGCACTGAGCAAGAGCATCTTTTCAACGAACCTGCAATCAGGCAAGCTCTTAACGAATGCTTCCATCTTGCAGGTATTGAGAAGATTATTAATAGAGATAGAAGAACAAGAATTGACGTAAATGAAGCAGAGAAAATATCTCCTACAGAAGCCGTTCGTAAATACTTTGAGGCAAAATCATTACCTAAAACCCGAGAGGATGAACTAATGAAGTATGTACAGCTTTTGCTTAACGAAGAACTAGAAGATACTCATTAAAGGCTGGTTGTTTGACACATTCATTAAGCAGTGATAGACCGACATAGAAAGATAGAGGTAATTATGGCAAAAAAGACACTGGGTGTTGCGATGGTAGGAATAGGTGTTGGTGGCACTGAAATGCTTCCAGCATTTGAACAAATGGAAGAAATCGATCTTATTGCTGGAGCAGATACCAACCCTCTTACCAGAGAGCGATTTCAAGCAAGATATGAAGCGACTGCCTATTCAAACTTAGAAGAGCTTTGTGAAGACCCTAATGTAGAAGCTGTTTGGATTTCAACACCAAATCGCTTCCATGCACCAATGGCAATCTATGCTCTCGAGCATGGCAAACACGTGGTAGTTGAGAAGCCTATGGCTCTTGATTTGAAAGAAGCCCAAGCAATGTGTGATGCGGCAAAGCGTACCGGAAATGTTTTAATCGCGGGCCATACAAGATCATTTATACCTCCTTTCAGGAAGATGTACAGCATCATCAATTCTGGTCAACTTGGTGCAGTAAAATCGATTAATTTTATGGCCTATACAGACTGGCTTTTGCGTCCACGTGTATCAGAAGAATTAGATTTGAATCAAGGAGGAGGCCTTGTTTATCGACAGGGCCCTCATCAAATTGATACTGTCCGTCTTCTCGGAGGGGGTATGGTTAAAAACGTTCGTGGAGTTGTTGGGCAATGGATGCCAGAAAGATCGATACCAGGGTACTACTCTGCCATTTTTGAATTTGAAAATGGTGCCTTCTCCACAATTGTCCATAATGCTCATGGCTATTTCATGGGAGCCCAAATGGTTCCATGGGGCCATGATCGACAGCGATATGACGAACCCGAAAGAGTTTTAGTCAGGAATGGAATGATCAACGGCACTCGAGATGAAGAATCTGACAAGCAAGCCATTCGTATTGGTGGAGAGCGCGAGGTCGAAATTTTCAAACGAGAAGGCCAAAACCGTGAGATTGGTGGAGAACCGTGGGTTCCTGCTGAACCAGGGTTTGTAGTTGTTTCATGCGAAAGAGGAGACATCACTCGTTCAGCGTATGGAATCACTGTTTACGATAACAAAGGTCATCACACAATTGATCTTAAGCCCCCTGCGGGTTGGGCAATGAATCGGCGAGCAGAACTAAAAGAACTCTATGAAGCCGTTGTAAATGGTGCACCTGTATATCACACTGCTGAGTGGGGTATGGCTACGTTAGAAGCCACACTTGCAGTAATTGAATCAGCTAAAACGGGTAAGCTTATTGATTTAAAGCATCAAATCCCTGTTCATTCCGATTATTCAAATGCCAAAATATTTGACCAAGATCCATTGGATGCAGGCGTAATTACTGAATAATAAGAGAATGGATAGGTCCATCTGGAATTAACTCAGATGGACCTATCCATTCTTTGCTTCGCTTATAATTTGCGCAAGCTTGTCCAATGCCTGCCTTGGGGTAATATCGTCTAGATCAATTTCTTTTATTGATTCAAAAAGCTTTTCTATTTCGGGTGGATAATCTACGTGGAAATTAAATTGACCTTGCGCAGGGCCACCAGGTAAATTTTTACTTTTTACAGTTTTTGATCTTCCATTCAATGTTTCATGTTCTTGTAATAGCTCTTTTGCTCTTTCAATTACTGAGAATGGTAATCCCGCTAGCTGCGCTACTTGTACACCATAACTTTTGTCTGTACCTCCGCTAACAATCCTATGGAAGAAAGCAATTCTACCATTACTTTCCGATACCAATATGCTTAAATTGGTAACTCTCGGTAATCGTTCTGCCAGAGTGGTTAATTCATGATAATGAGTTGCGAACAATGTGCGGCAGCCTAAAGATGCTTCATTATGAATATGCTCTGCAACAGCCTGAGCAATTGAAAGCCCATCAAATGTAGAAGTGCCTCTTCCAAGCTCATCCAAAATAAGCAACGACCTTTTAGTTGCATGGTTAAGTATTGACGCTGTTTCCACCATTTCAATCATAAAAGTTGATTGCCCTGAAGTTAGGTCATCCTGCAATCCTACACGGGTGAAAATCCTATCTACTAAACCCACGTGAGCTTGTTCTGCAGGTACAAATGAGCCTATTTGTGCCATCAATACGACAAGGGCTACTTGGCGTAAATAAGTAGATTTACCTGCCATGTTAGGCCCCGTAAGTATTACGAGCTGTGAAGCTTCTGTAGACATGATTGTATCGTTAGATACAAAAGTCCCTGGGGGCAAAAATCTTTCGACGACAGGGTGTCTAGCACTTACCAGATTGAGATTCTCATCGTTCGATAAGGAAGGCCGTACATAACCGTAACGAGACGCGGCTTCACCAAGAGAAAGTAATGCGTCAATTCGAGCTATAGCTAATGCAGCGCCAAGTATTCGAGTCGAAAATGATAAAACTTGAGAGCAAACATTCTTGTAAATTTGAGTCTCTAATTCTTGAAGCTTCTCGCTCGCGTTAAGAACTTTATTCTCATACTGCTTCAACTCTTCAGTGAAAAATCGCTCAGCATTTACTAAAGTCTGTTTTCTTATGTAATCATCAGGAACATTATTCAAATGAGAATTGGATACTTCGAAAAAATAACCGAAAACTCTGTTATACCCAATCTTTAAATTTCCAATTCCAGTACGAGATTTTTCTTGCTGCTCTAATGCCGATATGTATTTACGAGCGTCACGTGTTGCTGAAATTAAATCATCAATCTCTGAAAAATAACCTTCCCGGATTATT